>NZ_JBAPTY010000394.1:0-4606 GCF_049282395.1 Halobacillus sp.
GTTCTCCTGCATACGCTCCGGGAAGACCGTCAAATTCTTAACGATTGAAGCGAAACGATTGAGCATGTAGTTAAGAGCAATCGTCGCATCCGGCAGAATCACGCGCTCGGCAGATGAATGAGAGATATCCCGCTCATGCCAAAGAGGCACATTTTCAAAAGCAGTTACCATTTCTCCACGCAGTACGCGGGCCATGCCCGTCATATTCTCCGACCCAATCGGGTTACGTTTATGCGGCATAGCAGACGACCCTTTCTGGCCTTTCGCGAAGAATTCTTCTACCTCCCGCGTTTCTGTCTTTTGCAGGCCGCGGATTTCCACCGCAATTTTCTCGATAGACGTCGCAATCAACGCCAATGTAGAAACGTAATGAGCATGACGGTCACGCTGCAGCGTCTGTGTGGATACCGGTGCCGGTGCAATGCCCAGCTTTTCGCATACATACTCTTCAACAAAAGGATCAATATTCGCGTACGTTCCAACGGCTCCGGAAAGCTTCCCAACTTCAATGTGCTTAATCGCAAGATCCAGGCGTTCCAGATTACGCTTCATCTCTTCGTAATAAAGAGCCAGCTTCAATCCGAACGTGGTGGGTTCTGCATGTACACCGTGCGTACGACCCATCATCACGGTATGTTTATGTTCGCGCGCCTTATCTCCTAAAATATCAATAAAGTTTACGAGATCTTTACGGATAATAGCGTTTGCCTGCTTTAATTGATAAGAAAGCGCTGTGTCCACGACATCTGTAGATGTAAGTCCGTAATGGACCCATTTCCTCTCTTCACCGACTGTTTCGGAAACGGCGCGGGTAAAGGCTACAACATCATGACGAGTTTCTGCTTCAATTTCATGAATACGCTCCACGTCAAAAGAAGCTTTCTCTCTCAATTTCTTGACGTCATCCTTTGGAATATTTCCAAGCTCACTCCACGCTTCACAAGCCAGCAATTCTACCTCAAGCCATGCTGCGTAACGGTTTTCTTCTGTCCAGATAGCCCCCATTTCAGGCCTTGTATATCGTTCAATCATCGTCTTCCTCCTCGGTCTCTACCATAAATGTATTTGATTTTCTTGAATTCTCTCATCAATTTCTTCCAGGCTCGTCCCTATGAAAGTGAGATGACCCATCTTGCGATTCGTGCGGGCATCCTTCTTTCCATAATCATGAAAATGAACACCCCGGTAGTATTCCAGCTTATCAATCAGAATGTGCCGGTGTTTACCCAGAACATTCACCATAACGGCTGATGGAAAGGAATGGACCGGCAGCAGCGGAAGTCCGCAAATCGCTCGTACATGCTGTTCAAACTGGGAAACATTGCAGGCTTCGATAGTAAAATGACCAGAGTTATGCGGCCGCGGGGCCATTTCATTAATATAAATATTTTCTCCGCTCACAAACATTTCGACGGCAAATGTACCTACAATTCCCATCTGCTCCGACAGGCGTTTCACCGCTTCTTGCACCTTATCTACCAGAGTTTCGCCCAATTCCGCCGGCACTCTCGATTCATGTAAAATATGATTCTTGTGAATATTTTCTGGGATAGGGAAATACGTAATCTCACCATCGGCTGCTCGCGTAAACACTTGTGAGATTTCCATATCGAATTCGACCCACTGCTCCACGATATACGTGCGTCCTTCTTTAATAAATTGACGCGCCTTCGCTGCTTCATCTTCATGTTCGATCTTCAACTGACCTTTTCCGTCATATCCACCACTGGTCGTTTTAATCACCGCCGGATAACCAGTCTTATCAAGAGCCTCTAGAAACTGATCATAACTATCGATAATGTCGTAAAAAGGAACCGAAAGACCAGCTGCTACGGCTTCCTGCTTTTCCTTGGCGCGGTTTTGAGTTACTTCCAAAGAGTAAGCACCTTGAGGTAATTTTCCGTTACTTTCAAACAGACGGGCCACTTCAAGATCTACGTTTTCAAATTCATACGTAATGACATCGCTCCGCTCGCTCAGCTGTTCAGCGGCTTCCACATCATCATAAGCACCCACGATGTGTTCATCAGCCACCTGGGCGCATGGGCAGTCTTCGGCAGGGTCAAGAACAGCAACCCGATAGCCCATATGTTTGGCAGCTACGGCCATCATTCTTCCGAGCTGACCTCCGCCTAGAATACCGATCGTTTGACCTGGTCTAATTACATTAGGATTCATTTAAATCGCTCCTCATATCTTCGACCTTATCTTTCATTTGCTTGCGGTACGCATCCAGACGCTCCGCGGTATCCGTATCAAAAGCTCCGATCATTTCCGCCGCCAGAATCCCTGCATTTTTCGCTCCGGCCTTTCCAATAGCCACTGTCGCAACAGGCACGCCGCCTGGCATTTGCACAATAGACAACAGCGAATCGAGTCCCTGGAGTGATTTCGATTCTACTGGGACTCCAATGACAGGCAGTGTGGTTTTTGCAGCCACCATTCCTGGCAAGTGAGCCGCTCCACCGGCTCCTGCAATAATGACTTTCAATCCTTTTTCCCTCGCCTGTTCCGCATAGGTAAACATATCCTCCGGGGTGCGATGGGCAGAAATGATTTCTTTTTCATACGAGATTTGTAACTCATCTAATACATCACAGGCATTCTTCATCGTCTCCCAATCGGAGATACTACCCATGATAACACCTACTTCAGCCATGTTTATCCCTTCTTTCATTAAAAAAACCTGCTCAAGCTCCCTCAAATCATGAGAGGAGTTGAACAGGCATACGTGTCGACTGTTGATTGATATAGAATGCTTGGACTCCCCTCATAGTCCGGGAATTCATGGTTCCCAGGTAGAGACGAACGGGCCGTATTCCCGTCCTATATGAGGTTCCTTTTATGCAATTTCTGCTTCCATCATATCAATAGCCGCAAAGAAATGTCAACGTAAATGACGAACATTTAAAAAATAAAAACTGATGATTGTTCGGGTTTCATCCCTTTACCGCGTGAAAAACGATTCGTTTACTCACGGGTTCCATGACTTTCTCACCATTTTTAGTCTCTTCACGAAATATCGGTTCTTCCGCCCGGCGTACAGGAAGATAACCTTCCTTCTTCATACGGTCAAGGCATTGGCCAATTGTTTCATGCTCTTGCACTTCAAAGCGCTTCTTGTTGTTGTTTTTCGGCATCTTCGCGGATCTTTCCTTTCTTAACGGATTTAACCCAGAATCCGCCATGAATCTGCTTAGGTTCATAAGCTATGATAAATGCTTTAGGATCAATCGTGCGAATGGTTTCATACAAAGCGAGCTCATATTTTCGTGGAGTTAAAATCTGCATCGCCAACCGATCACCTTCCATACCATAAGCATACCAGCTCGTAACTCCGTATCCTTTCTCACGAAGCCTGCGGGTAAAATCAATATCCGGGTCTGAAGAAATAACGTTAACCGTAATATACCCTAAAGCAAGCTTCTCTTCAATCTTCATCCCGACGATCACACCAAGACCGTAACCGATGGCGTAAGCAATAACATTTTCAATCTGACCCAAACGCTCAAGTACAATCCCAAGACCATATATATAGGTAACAATCTCAAACATACTTACAAACGCCGCCATATAGCGCCTGCCTTTTAATGTAAAAATCATTCGCAACGTTAAAAACGATACATATACGATGTTGACCACTAAAATAATCCCGATCAGCAATAACGGATTTTCAAACATCCAGCACCCTCCTGCCTCTGCCCCTCTTACTATTCAGGATATTCACCCATGGGCTCTTTCTTGCATACACTATAAACTATGAGAAGTCTGTGACACAATCATTTTTCACCGCAATTACTGACAAATTATGGAGGGTGATGACATGAATCAATTTAAAGACTGGAAATCCAATTTAGACCGGTTTTTCGGTAATGAATTCTGGGGTGACTTTGAGGGAATGATGAAGCCTTCTATTCCTTATATCAATATGTATCAGTATGATAACGAACTTTTATGCTATGTGAGTATCCCTGGAATGAGCCATCCGAAAAATGTAGAAGTACTCGTCGATCACACCACCCTCACGATAAAAGGAAAAATTGAGATTAACCATCGAGGCGGTCATCAGCTTATGTCTGAAATTGCGGACGGAACTTTCGAGCGTAGCATCGACCTGCCTTTTCCTGTTCGAAGCGACAAAATGGAAGCCAGCTATAAGCACGGCCTGCTCGTTATCCAGCTTTATCGACACGTTACGGACCAAACGCGTCAAAAACCACTCAGCATCCGCCATCTTGAAGATGAATAAACACGGCAGTCACCACGACTGCCGTGTTTATTATAAGAGCTCAGGAAAAGATTATTGTTGATTTTTTATAAGAGACTTATTCCGTTATAGGGCTGGATTATTAAAAACTCAGTTTCGATATATTGGTTTAGGAGGGAGATCCTCCGGGGGACGATTCGCTTTCCGTGGGCATGTGCTGAACCTCCTCAGGCTAAAGCCTTCCGGGGTCTCACCGATCATGTTTATCCCACAGGAGTCTTCATCGTCCCCCTCCGGACCTTGCCAAATCAGAAGCTCGAAACCACTTAAAACATCACATGTGTTATCAGGAATTAGACCATGTGTTTTTCTACCTATTTTCAGGAGGTAACTATCCGC
>NZ_JBAPTY010000395.1:0-1693 GCF_049282395.1 Halobacillus sp.
TCGTGCGGGCGAATACCACTCGCTTTCCGCGGACGAACGCCCGAGCCTCCTCGTGAAAACCCACACTGCGGGGTCTCGGATCGCCCGTTTTTCCGCAGGAGTCTCCTGGTATTCGCCCGCCCTTCACCGAAAAAGACTCTCCTTCACCTATCTCATCCTGGATAGGTGAAGGGCAATCTTTTTCATGTTTTGGCAGGCCGCCGTCAGTAACGCTTGTTCGCGTACATTCTCTTTTCCGCGCAAGCGACAATAACGCAGCCCGTGCAGTTCTTTTGAATCTGCGAAGCTACGTTCAACTTTCTCTTTTCTCATGCGATAGATCCACTTACCTTCATTAGAAAGCCGGTTCAACCGAACCTTCTCCTTCGAGCTTTCCCATACATGGCGGGTAATCGTTTTTTGAAACTTCTTATTTTGTGTACACTTCGCCAGAAGAGGGCAATCTGCACAATTTTCAGGGTTTGATTTGTAATGCCGATACCCCTCACGATCGGTGGTCGAATAGCTTAAAACTTCACCCTGGGGGCACACATATTCATCTCGCTCTTCATCATATGCATATTTCCATTTCGGAAGGAGCCCTTTCTTTGACTGATACCTTCGATGAGCAATAACTCCAAATATTCCTCTTTCCATAATAAGCCCATGACATATAGGGTTCGTCAGATAGCCGGAATCTAGACCTACAGCTTCCACGTCAAAGCCAAATCGTTCGATTTGACGATCCAAACGTTGTAAGTAAGGTCTGGAATCATGAATATTTCCTGGCGTTAAATGAACATCAGTAATGATGTTATGTTTTAAATCTGTGGTACGGTGATCAAGATAAAAGAAGCCTTCCGGCTTATTCTCCCGGTAAAGATAACCACTCTCGCTATCCGTGTCACTAACCTTAATTTCTTTTGTCTTTTTTACCCCCTCCTTTTCCTTCAAAGGCTTTTTTTCATGATCTTCACGATCTTTTCTTACGGCTTCTTCCAAATCTTCGAGGTAGTCTACCGTTTCTACTTCAACTTCTTGTTTTGAGAATTTCTTCTTATTGGCGTTGGCTTTCAAGTGCGTGGAATCTGTGAATAATACACGCCCGGACACCATACGGTGGTTCATCGCTTGGAGCACGATTTCATCAAAAACTTCTTGAAAGATATTCGTGTCTTTGAAACGAGTGCGGCGGTTCCAACTAATAGTGGAATGATGGGGTACTTTGTCTGTAAGATTCAACCCTAAGAACCAACGATAAGCAACATTCGTTTGAATTTGTCGTTCCAATTCGCGTTCGGAACGAACGCCATAGATATAACCAATGAACATCATTTTGAATAAAACAAGAGGATTCAAAGAGGGACGGCCATTGTCTTCTGAATAGTAAGGACGGACTTTTTCAAGAATGAAAGAAAAATCTATGTATTGGTCAATTTTACGGAGGAGATGATCTTCAGGGACAAGCTCTTCAATGGTAACCATTTCGATTTCATTTTGTCGTTCAGTTTTGGATTGAAACATCAAATCACCTTTCGTTGATAAGTTATAGCTATTATAACAAATTAACGCGGTGATCTATTAAAAAACGGAAAACAAATAAAAGCTGCCGAGACTTTCTCGACAGCCTGTAAACCCTCTACTTATAAAGTAGAGGGTTTGTTTTTTTATTGAAATTCTTTTTGGTACTTACCATGGCTGCTGACTATATACA
>NZ_JBAPTY010000396.1:0-4660 GCF_049282395.1 Halobacillus sp.
TGTGGAATCACCCCGAAAGACACGACCAGCATAAGCCGAGCATCAAAAGGATGGTGGTTTTTCCATCCGTTGATGAACGGCTTATGTCTCGAGTGTCTGGGTGATGGAACAAGACGAGTTATTTCCCCACCAGTCCTTCTCTAAATATCGTAACGGGCTCAAATTATCTCGAACTAAGTCTTCAACTAATCGGCCCTATACTTTAATAAGCCTTCTATGAATAATCATCAGAAGTTTACTAAGCAGACACCCCCCTATCTACTTATATTATCTCTGTACCATCTCAGTTTGAGAGTCTAACTCATTAAGATTGAGCCAGTTTCTCGCGTAAATTCTTCCGCAGGATTTTACCGGTCGTGTTTTTAGGCAGTTCTTCCATGAACTCTATCCGGGAAGGAACTTTATATTTAGCTAAATGTTCCCGGCAGTACTCACGCAGTATATTTTCATTAATGGATGGATTACTGGATACTACAAAGCTGATGACGGCCTCCCCAAGCTCTGGGTCAGGTGCTCCGACTACAGCGACTTCCGTAATATCCGGATGATTATATAATACTTCCTCTACTTCTCTTGGATAGACATTGTAGCCGCCTACAAGAATCATATCTTTTTTACGATCCACAATATAAAAATAACCTTCTTCATCCACCCGTGCCATATCTCCTGTGTAAAGCCAGCCTTCACGGATGGTTACAGCCGTTTCCTCAGGTAACTTATAATAGCCTTTCATCACGTTCGGACCGCGGACGATCAATTCGCCTACCTCTCCGACTGGAACCTCATCTCCGAGCTCGTCTACCACTTTATTTTCTACATTGCGAATATTGGACCCAATAGAACCAGCTTTTCGAGGACGATCTAAAGGGTTGAATGTCGTAACAGGAGAAGCTTCTGATAAACCATATCCCTCTGAGATTCGCACATTAAATTGTTTTTCAAACGACTCCAGCAGAGCAACAGGAAGAGAAGAGCCGCCGGATATGCAGAGTCTCATATTGGAAAATGCGTGAACTTGATCCTTGCCGGTTTGCTGCAGGTAGTTATACATAGTTGGTACACCTGCAAAGACGGTAGCTTGATATTCCTCAGCTATGGTAAAGACATTCTGAGGGGAGAATTTTGGCACAATTAAGACCGTCCCTCCGTTCATAATCGGAGCGTTTAAAGCGACCGTTAAGCAGAATACATGGAACATAGGTAAAGTAGCTATAACGCGATCCTCCGATGATATTTGCAAGTAATTGGCGACATCTACCGCATTGGAATACAAGTTTTTGTGCGTGAGCATAGCTCCTTTGGGTTTACCCGTTGTGCCGGAAGTGTAGAGAATAACGGCCGTATCTTCACTATCCAGACTTGGGGGATCGTAATCCAGTTTCCCTTCGGACAATACAGTTGTAAACGATTTCATTTTTTGGGATAACGGAGAGTTGTTCAAATCAATGCCTGAACCTGTGTCTGCGGTAAAATAATGATACACCTCTAACTGGTCGTCCATTTTCTCAAATACTTCAAGTAATACATCCATCGTGATGACAGCTTTTACATCCCCATTCTTCAGGATGTAGCTCATTTCATCGGCTGTATAAGTCGGATTGATGGGAATAACCGTAATCCCTGCGCGCAGTGCTCCGTATAAACCGATCATAAATAGCGGACTGTTTCCACTGACAAGGGCAATGTGGTCATGCCTCCCGTAGCCTAATTCGGTCAATCTGGAAGCAAACTTCGTAACTGACGCATCAAATTCCTGATAACTCACCTTTTGTCCCTGAAATATGTAAGCATCTTTAGAAGGGTTACGCTGAGCTGTTACGGACAACTGTTCACTTAAATTCATGAATGACTCCCCTTTTTTATTCTGAATGAATAATCATTCATATTATTGTTTTAAATTTTCAATCTAATTATAAAATACTGACAATTAATTAGCAAGTTTCGTCAAAGAAGTATAAAAAAGATCCCTCATCGCATGAGGAATCTTTGGCTGACTGTATGAATTATCATTTAAGGGATTTAATCTTATCATCCTTGCAAAACACTTTAGTATACGATATCCAAAAACTGTTCAATGCTGATTTTACCTAAATACTGGGAAATATCAATATCTTCGAGAGTTTCTGCAATTGCCTGACGGTTGTATTGCGTACCAATCAGCTTCTCTTCTACATCACTGATGTCCCCTACGCCGAAGAAGTCGCCATAAATTTTAGCATTTTTAATATAACCTTTTGCTACATCCAGACGTACATCATAACTGCCGGCACCTTCAATGCGCTCGGTATGCTGAATATTGAATTTAGGAGATTTTCCATAATTCCAGTCCCAGTTACGGTATCTCTCTTCTGAAAGCTTATAGATCTTCTCCCAATCTTCTTCCGTTAATTTATACTGAGGCACATCTTTTACATCTTCAACGTCGAAAATATGACGCAGAATAAGGTTTTTGAATTCCTCCATGGAGATTTTTTCTTCTAGAAACTCAGAAATATTCGCTACGCGGCTGCGAATGGATTTAATGCCCTTGGATTTGATCTTTTCGGTTTTCACATTAAGAGCTGATACTACATTTTCAATTTCTGAATCCAGCATTAGCGTTCCATGACTGAACATCCGCCCTTTGGTTGAAAATTGAGCATTCCCTGAAATTTTCCGTCCATCTTCAGCAACTACATCATTTCGTCCGGATAGTTCTGCGTTCACACCGATCTGCTTCAGCGCTTCTGTTACTGGTTTGGTGAATTTAGCAAAGTCGTGAAAGCTATCCCCATCGTCCTTCGTAATAAAACTAAAACTTAAATTACCAAGGTCATGGTAAACCGCTCCCCCGCCAGATAACCGGCGTACGACATGTATGCCGTTCTCTTCCACGTAATTAGTATTAATTTCTTCCACTGTGTTCTGGTTTTTACCAATAATGATGGAGGGCTCATTCACGTAAAAAAGCAAGTACGTTTCGTTAATATCGAGGTTTTTCAACGCGTACTCCTCAATCGCAAGGTTAATCGTAGGGTCATTGATTCCTTCGTGATCAATAAATAACATCATTCTCATCCTTTCCACAAAGACTGTTCTAATTCCTTATTGTAATGGTTTCGACACATTTAGACAATCTATTCTCCCCACGTTAAACCTTCCGTAGCTATTTGGATCGTTCCCTGGAACACATCCTGTGCTTCCTGCAGAAGCCGTCCCTGTACACCAAAGTGAGGCAGATGGCTAAGCCATAGGGTACCGACGGAAGCCTTAGCTGCAATGGTAGCTGCTTCTGTACTCGTCATATGCCCAGGTCCTTTTCCATCCATTCCTTTAAAGAAGTTGGTATCTGTAATTAGAAGATCGGCATTGTTAGCAAATTCAGCCCAATCAGAGAAATAACTAGTATCTGCTGTGTAAACAACGGTTTCATTTCCATCCGTAATGCTCATCCCGTAACAAGGAACCGGATGCTCTGTTTTTTGAAAATCAATCGTAAACGGTCCTACCTGCAGACTCTTGCCCGGGTCATACTCCACCCCTTTGGTGTATTGATGAGTCAAGGCTTTAAACGCTGCTTTGTCTTCCTTGTGTCCGTAGATTGGAAGAACTTCATTGGTGTCGTTCAGGGAGTTCTGTACAAGGTAAGCATACTGTAAAGGACCGATATCGGCTACATGATCGTGGTGGTAATGCGACAGCACCACCGCATCCAGGTCCATAAGATTGGTGAATTGCTGCAGCCTGGATAGCACACCACTTCCACAATCAATGAGCATTTTGAACCCGTCCTGTTCATATAAATACCCTGAAGTAGCGCTTCCCGCCTCAGGGTAGGCTCCCCAATAACCGATTACTGTAACTTTCATCTTTATCACTCCTTGTAACTTTGTGCCTATTTTTAAATTGTTTTATAACAGACTGTTGATTTCTGCATATTGTTATAATACAATGGCTTTACACTAAATTAATTGGAGGCGATGTAACATGATGAGCGTAATTGAATTCTTCCGAAATTTGCCCGAGAAACAATGCTCCAAGTGCGGTGATGTTATCCAGGAAAAAGCTGATTGCTATGGTAACGTTTGCGACGAATGCGACCACCCGGCTCACTAATTCTAGTATTCCACAAAAAATTGAATCTGGAACATGTAATTTGGAGCAGCTGAGCAAAAAGCTGCTTTTTTTTGCGATTTTTTAATGTTCAGAGATGCCTGGTATCAATGGTTTTCTATTTTTATTGGATGTCGTAAGCCGGTGACGAGAACCGTGATTATGAAAAGAGATGATCCCTGTATTGCAACAACTTAAATAAAACACCAAGTAACCTTACATAATTTAACATTTATAACAAATAAGTACGGTCCCATAATAGTAATGACGTTTAAATTGTCTCAACCTTTCTATTTATAGGGGGATTCCACTTTGCTGATTAATATTGTATTAGGATTTATTCTTCCCTGGATCAGCGGAGTTTACCTTTACAAACGCACCCGGGTGTTATTTTATCATTCATCGGCAGAAGACTCCCTCTTCAAGCGCCGTGTCGAAGACCGGTGGTAAGGGGGAGATGAATGCCGTTGCCGTAAGGCAAATGCCTTTGAATATTCTCCCTTCCGTGATATTCTAAAATAAGAACATACGTTCCTGATTAGGGGGTGGAAAGGTTGAGGCATAAAGC
>NZ_JBAPTY010000397.1:0-12393 GCF_049282395.1 Halobacillus sp.
ATGTAAGAATGAATAAGTGTAAAGGGGGCGAAGTTAGACTTCGTCGACCGCACTCACACTTCTTTTCATGTAAAAGGGAGAGGGCTAACCTTTCCCTTTTTTACCATTCAGAGAGAAAAAGAGAAAGGCGGTTCGTGGATGCAGATCATCCGGAAAATTCCCGTGAAGCAAGTCTTAACTGAATCCAGCCGTGAACTCTTAAGAGAGCGATTTGAAAAGCAATCCAGTCAATTGGATCAGGAATGCCGCCAATTAGCTTTTGAACAAAAAAAGCTTGAGCGAAAGCCTGGAATGTCAAAAGTAGAAGTAGAAAAACGCTTTTCTAAGGAGATTAGTCGTAGGAAAGATCAAATGCGGTGGATTACCGAGCAGCTTTCCCAGCTTTCCATTCTTCCTGACCATAGTGAATTGGAAACAGATGAAGTGGAAGCTATACTTACAATAGAAGAAGGCGATGACTGGAAAACGGCCGTGACTGAGCAGCAGATTATCATTAAAGATGGAAAAGTTATACGAGCGAGGTAATAAAATTCATGGAAAATCAAATGTTTAATGTAGGGAAAATAATAAATACACACGGCATTAAAGGTGAAGTGAAGGTTCATCGTATCACAGACTTCGATGAACGTTTCCAGCCTGGTCAGCTTTTGTATTGGGTAAATGATACGAGTGAACCTGTTTCTCTTGTGGTACGTTCCCACCGTATCCATAAGGGGTATGACCTGATTGCTTTTGAAGAACATCCATCCATCAATGATGTAGAGGGTTACAAGAATGGTATGCTGATGGTCTCTGAAGAGGAGCAGGCAGAACTTGAGGAGCACGAATTCTATTTTCGTGAAATAATCGGATGCATGGTTTATCTCGAATCTGGTGAAGAGATAGGCCGTGTGAAAGAAATACTTACTCCCGGAGCTAACGATGTGTGGGTGGTTGAAAGGGCCAACAATTCCGATCTCCTTCTTCCATATATTGAGCCCATCGTCAAAAGAGTGGATCCGTCCCAACAAAAAATCATCATTGATCCAATAGAGGGGCTGCTGGACTGATGCATATTGATATACTAACTTTGTTTCCTGAAATGTTCGAGGGTGTATTAAATACGTCGATTATGAAACGGGCACAGGATCGAGAAGCTTTTTCCTACCAATATGTTAATTTTCGTGAGTTTACAGTTAATAAGCATAATAAAGTCGATGATTATCCTTATGGAGGCGGAGCAGGTCTGGTATTGACTCCCCAGCCAATTTTCGATGCAGTAAACCATATTAAAGCTAATGTCTCTAATAAACCGCGTGTTATTCTAATGTGCCCTCAAGGTGAACCCTTTTCACAAAAAAAGGCTGAAGAATTATCTGAAGAAGAACATCTTGTATTCATTTGCGGTCATTATGAAGGGTATGATGAGCGGATCCGGAAAGAGCTTGTAACGGATGAGATATCTCTTGGGGACTACGTATTGACCGGGGGAGAGCTTGGAGCAATGGTCGTAATGGATTCCGTAGTCCGCTTGCTTCCAGGAGTTCTTGGAAATGAGCAGTCTGCTCCGGAGGATTCTTTTTCGAACGGCTTACTCGAACATCCTCACTATACACGACCGGCTGATTTTAGAGGTGAGAAGGTCCCGGAAGTACTACTTTCAGGAAACCATGCTAAAATTGATGAATGGCGTCACTACCAATCGCTTAGAAGAACGTATGAAAGACGTCCAGATTTGTTAACGAACAGGAAACTATCCGAAAAAGAACAAAAATGGATTAATGAATGGAAAAATTGTTGATGATTGTTGAAGTTTAACAGCTTGTATGGTATATTATACGTTGTGCTTAAACGTTCGGTTTAAGTGGAAAACGATGTTCCGCTGTCTCTTAGAGGGCAAGAGCATTAGTTAAAAAGGAGTGAAATACGATGCAACAACTTATTCATGACATTACAAAAGAACAGCTTCGTACGGATCACCCGAACTTCCGTCCAGGTGACACGGTTAAAGTGCACGTGAAGGTAGTAGAGGGAAGCCGTGAGCGTATTCAGGTATTCGAAGGTGTTGTTATTAAACGTCAGAATGGCGGGATCAGCGAAACATTTACCGTTCGTAAGATTACTTACGGCGTAGGCGTTGAGCGTACATTCCCAGTACATTCTCCACGAGTTGCTAAGATCGAGCGTTCTCGTCGTGGTAAAGTACGTCAAGCACGTCTTTACTATCTACGTAACCTGCGCGGAAAAGCAGCCCGTATTAAAGAAATTATCTGATTTTAGTAGAAAGGAGCTTGCATTTGCCAAGCTCCTTTTTTCTAATCTTTCTAAGGGAGCGGGGATGGATGAAAAAGCAATGGTTTGAGTGGGTTAAAGCTTTTGCCATAGCAGCTATTTTAGCGGTTATTGTACGTGTTTTTCTACTAGCTCCAGTCGTGGTGGAAGGGCCGTCCATGCTGAACACTCTTCATAGTGATGACCATTTAATCGTAAGTAAGATTAATTATACTCTGGGGAACCCTGAGAGGTTTGATGTAGTAGTTTTTCACGCTACTGAAAAAAAAGACTATATTAAAAGAGTCATTGGCCTTCCGGGAGATACGGTTCGGTACAGTAATGACCAGTTATACATAAATGGTGAAGCATTCGAAGAACCTTATTTAGAGGAGCTTAAAAACCAACTGCCAGAAGGGGAAGAATTGACCAGGGACTTTTCAATTGATCAATTGCCGGGGAGTTATGAAGAAGTTCCGGAGGGTGAGCTGTTAGTATTGGGTGATAACCGTAACAACTCAACAGACAGTCGAATGCTTGGTACGATTCCTAAAGAGCAAGTAGTAGGCGAAGCCGTCTTTTTATACTGGCCTTTGAATCGCATCAAATTCATGAATTAGGAGTGATAGCGTGACGATACAATGGTACCCGGGACACATGGCTAAAGCGAAAAGGGAAGCATCAGAAAATTTAAAACTAGTTGATTTTGTTATTGAACTGGTTGACGCGCGTGCTCCTCTTTCTTCGCAGAATCCCATGCTTCAAGGAATATTGGGAGACAAGCCTAAAATGATGGTCCTTATGAAAAAAGACTTGGCAGATCCCAAGCTAACTAAAGAATGGCTGGAGCATTTCAAAGAAAATGGTTTTCCTTCCATTGCGATTGAAGCAAACAATAAACAGGATATTCAAGCCGTTATCAACCTTGGGAAAAGCATTGGTAATGAAAAAATTGAAAAATTAAAAGCTAAAGGAGTCCGCCCTAGGGCTTCCAGAGCTATGATCCTGGGCATCCCTAACGTAGGGAAGTCTACCTTGATCAATCGACTGGCAAATAAAAGCATTGCAAAAACTGGGGATAAACCTGGAGTGACGAAGAAACAGCAATGGATCAAAGTCAAAAATGAATTTGATCTGTTGGACACACCTGGGATTTTGTGGCCCAAGTTTGAAGAAGAAGAAGTAGGCTACCGTCTTGCTTCGATTGGAACGATTAAGGATCAAATATTGCCTACGGAAGATGTGGCTGCCTATGTTCTGGATTATTTACAAGCTTATTATCCTTCAATGCTTGAAGAACGTTATGGCTTCGAAGGCTATGATGATATCATGACGGCATTTGAATCGATCGGAAAAAAGAGAGGATGTCTGGAAAGCGGAGGCCGTATTAATTTCGATAAGGTTTCAGATGTGATTCTACAGGATCTACGAAATGGAAAGCTTGGTCTTATCAGTTTTGAACGTCCAGAATAAACGGAACGTAAACGCAACGTGAGAAGACTCACATTGCGTTTTTTTTCATTATAAAGCGAACGAACTTGTCCGATAAAGAAAATAGCGGAGGTTTTACATACGATGACTGTCAGGACGATTGCTCAAATCAAAAAAGAATTAGCAGACGAAAGTGTAAAGCAAGAAGATCTGGATTTACTGCGTAGCGATAAGCGCAAAGGCGTACAAAAATTACTTGAACAATATGATAAGAGACAGGCTCAGAAGCGAGAATATAAACACCAATTTGAACAGATGAAGTCTTTTGAGTACTCCTGCAGAGAAAAAGGGTCTCATATAATAGCAGGGATTGATGAAGCTGGCCGAGGTCCGCTTGCGGGTCCAGTCGTAGCAGCTGCCGTCATCCTGCCAGAGGATTACTATTTGGAAGGACTTTATGACTCCAAAAAAATTCCGCTTGCTAAGCGTGAAGAGTTTTTTCGGTGCATAAAAGCCCATGCAGATTGTGGAATAGGAATTGTCTCTAACGAAGAAATTGATCAGCATAACATCTATCAAGCTACAAAATTAGCTATGAAAAGGGCGGTTATGGATCTTAACCAAGTACCAGAACATCTCCTCATTGATGCGATGTATTTAGAGGAAACAGAAGTTCCTCAGACTTATTTAGTTAAAGGCGATCAGCGTAGTGTATCGATCGCAGCAGCCAGTATTATCGCAAAAGTAACGCGAGACAGGATTATGTCTGAGTGGCACGACAACTATCCTATGTACCATTTTCGGTCCAACCAGGGGTATGGAACTAAAGAACATTTAGAAGCTTTAAAAGCATACGGAGTGTCTCCGCTGCATCGAAAAAGCTTCGCTCCTGTCAAAGAGAACAGCTGAATATAAGGAGGGACACCAGCAATGAATTTGATTTCAAGCCTGAGCAAATTAGTTCAACAACCAGATGTGCGGGCTTTCCCCAAGACAGGTCAGGTAATAAACGGAAAGATTCTTGAACTCCTTCCACAGAATCGTGCGGTTGTTCAATTGGGCTCTCAACAAGTGAAAGCCCAATTGGAAGCTTCTCTTACAAAAGGAAAATCTTATTTATTTAAGGTTGGCTCAACAGATCAAAAAATTCAGTTGAAAGTAATCACCCAGTTAGGCGAGAGCCAAGGGAACTCGACGGTAAATAAGCTGTTGAACGAGCTTGGAATTAAACCTACGAAAGAAAACCGTCTGCTTACTTCTCAGCTTATAAAGAAAAGCATACCTTTCCAAGGCTCTGATCTTAAGCAGGCGGCTGCTTTATATCAACGTGAAGATGACAAAAAAGCTGCTCGTGAGATTTTAAAACAGATGCTTCAAAAACAGCTTCCGATTAAAACTTCCGTATATCATGCTTTACATACTAAAAGGATGGATAGTTTAACTCAAATCATGAAGCAAGTGCATATAGAGGCTTCTAATACTAAAACAAATGGAGACAGGGCGGTTGTGTCTCTTTTAGAATCTTTAAAGGGAGAGGGCGTTTCTGTGTCTTTGAGGGAGTCATCTGTTGTAAAACTGATGACAGAAGTGAATATTAACAGCCAGAACTCTTTTCAATTATTTAAGAAAGCCGGGATTCTTGATTCCAAGGCCTCTTACACCTCTTTTCAAAATACCTGGACAGAATGGGCAGGAGCTCATAGGAAAGGTGACGCAATTCCCTCTTCAACTTATTTAGCTAGCCTTTCTAAAAAGTCAGCACCTCCATTCCCGATGGCTATGGAAAAGCTGGCTGACAGGCTGAAGCAGCTTTTTCATCAGCAGCTTCGGCTGGAATCCCCTGAACAAAAGTCTTTACATCGTGTTATGAACCAAGTTGAAAAAGTCTTGGTAAAGGATATACCATCTGGAAATGATTCTCTCCCCAGTAAGCAAAAGACGTTTGGAGCCAGCCAGTCCGTAACTGAAGATGTTCAATTTTTGAAAGAACGCGAAGTCTTAACAAAAATAAGCAGCCTTTTCACCAATGAAAAAAATCAAAAACTTTTACAAGATTTCCTGCGCGCCGTCCCCACTTTGTTCGCTGAAGATGGTTCAACGGAGAAACAGGTCATTAGAGAAGGTTTGTCTGTTTTAAAGGAATGGCAATCCAGGCAGCTGCCTCCAATTCTTCGCCAAACCCTGACCGAATGGATTGGAAGATCGGCTGCTGAACTTTCAACCCTATCAGAGAAAGAAGCTATTTTTGTTAAAATGAAAACCATGCTTGACCTGACAGGCCTGCAAGAAGAGTCTATTGTAAAATCTACGTCAGCAAAAGAAAAAGCCACTACTCAAGAAAGTTCGCTGAAAACCTTGCTGCTCTCAAGTCTTCAGGATACAAGCAGCACCATTCGTCCGGAATCAGCTAAAAGAATGATTCAGATGTTAAATGGAATGCAACTGACAGCACAGCAGGAAACGAACCAGAGTTTGCAGATGTCGTTACAGTTTCCAGGAAACATAATCGGCTCAGAAAACGACGTTTATTTAGATATGGAAGGTAGAAAAACGAAAGAAGGTACCATTGATCCTGATTATTGTCACATTGTGTTCTTTTTAGACTTGGGTAACTTTAAAGAAACAATAATTAACTTAAACATAGTTTCCGGACGGGTAGGAGTAACAGTATTTAATCACGATTCATCAATAGAACTACCCATGGAAACGCATAAAGCTGCCCTTAAAAGCGGACTTGAGGACATGGGGTATGAATTGACTTCCCTCAATATTAAGGATATGAACCAAGAGGTACACACGTCCAGTAAAGACAACGCTCTACCTGAATACAAGGAAGGAATTGATCTTCGAATATGAAAGATAAGCGGAAAGAAGCAATTGCTCTTAGTTATCAATCGGATAACGAAGCGGCTCCAAAGGTTGTAGCAAAAGGTGCAGGCTATATAGCGGAAAATATAATGGAGAAAGCGAAAGACCATCAAGTACCCATTCAGGAAGACTCAACGTTAGTTGAACTGCTATCAGAATTAAATATTAACGAACAGCTTCCGGAAGAATTGTATCACGTGGTAGCAGAGGTTTTCGCTTTTATCTATAAGGCAGATAAGGATTATAAAGCTTAATAAAATCAGGCTATATCAAAAAAATGAATATTTCTTCATTTGGTTTACATAATAATTTATTAGTTAATTTGATGAATTTTTCGACAGATATCTGCCTTTGTGTGGACAATTGATAGCGTTTTTTTATACAATGTACATGCAGTGAAATTTGATGGGAGGATGAAACATGAACATTCACGAGTATCAAGGTAAAGAAATAATGCGCGAATTTGGCGTTTCTGTGCCAAATGGCCATGTAGCTTATACCGTAGATGAGGCTGTTGAAGCAGCTCAGAAACTAGGCAGCGATGTAACCGTTGTAAAAGCACAAATCCATGCAGGCGGCAGAGGTAAAGCCGGTGGAGTAAAAATTGCTAAAAATCTTGATGATGTGCGTACATACGCTGAAGAAATTCTTGGTAAGACGCTTGTGACCCATCAGACTGGGCCGGAAGGTAAAGAAGTAAAGCGCTTACTGATTGAGGAAGGCTGCGACATTCAAAGCGAATATTATGTAGGCTTAGTGCTCGACCGTGCCACAAGTAAAATCACGATGATGGCTTCTGAAGAAGGCGGCACAGAAATCGAAGAAGTTGCGGAAAAAACACCTGAAAGAATCTTTAAAGAAGTTATTGACCCTGTGACAGGCCTAACACCTTTCCAGGCTCGCAGATTAGCATTTAATATTAACATTCCTAAAGAAGCTTTAGGCAAAGCAGTTAAATTTATGCTTGGCCTTTACGATGTTTTTGTTAAAAAAGATTGCTCAGTTGCCGAGATCAATCCGCTCGTTACTACCGGTGACGGTGAAGTACTGGCGCTTGATTCTAAACTGAATTTTGATGACAATGCATTGTTCCGTCAAAAAGATGTGGCCGAGCTACGTGATCTTGAAGAAGAAGATCCAAAAGAAGTAGAAGCTTCCAAGTATGACTTGAGCTACATTGCACTTGATGGAAACATTGGCTGTATGGTTAACGGAGCAGGTCTTGCGATGGCTACGATGGATACGATTAAGCACTATAAAGGCGATCCGGCTAACTTCCTTGATGTTGGGGGCGGTGCCACCACTGAAAAAGTGACGGAAGCATTTAAAATCATCTTGTCTGATGAGAATGTAAAAGGTATTTACGTGAACATTTTCGGCGGCATTATGAAGTGTGATGTTATTGCTGAAGGTGTTGTTGAAGCGACCAAACAAATCGGGTTGACCCTTCCTCTTGTAGTCCGTTTGGAAGGTACGAACGTTGAACAAGGTAAGAAAATTCTGGATGAATCCGGATTAAATATTACTTCTGCAGACTCCATGGCGGAAGGCGCTCAAAAAATCGTAGAATTAGTAAAGTAAAGAAAGGCGGGGAAATCAGATGAGTGTATATATTAACAAAGATACAAAAGTTATTGTACAAGGGATTACAGGCTCTACCGCTTTGTTCCACACAAAACAGATGGTGGAGTATGGCACCCAGATCGTCGGCGGAGTAACACCTGGTAAAGGTGGCACAGAAGTTGAAGGTATTCCTGTTTTTAATACAGTAGCTGAAGCTGTAGAAAAAACAGGGGCTAATGCTTCTGTTATTTATGTGCCAGCTCCATTTGCCGCAGATGCGATTATGGAAGCGACAGATGCTGAGATGGATCTGGCGATCTGCATCACAGAGCACATTCCGGTCTTAGATATGATTAAAGTGAAACGATTTATGGAAGGTAAGAAAACGCGTCTTGTAGGACCTAACTGTCCTGGAGTAATTACTCCTGATGAGTGTAAAATCGGTATTATGCCTGGTTATATCCATAATAAAGGTCATGTGGGTGTGGTCTCTCGTTCAGGAACCCTTACCTACGAAGCAGTTCATCAACTTTCTGAAGCTGGAATCGGACAGTCTACAGCGGTTGGGATCGGTGGAGATCCTGTGAACGGAACAGATTTTATCGATGTACTGAAAGCTTTCAATGAAGATGATGATACAGAAGCGGTTATCATGATCGGTGAAATTGGAGGCACTGCTGAAGAAGAGGCAGCTGAATGGGTTAAAGAAAATATGAACAAACCAGTGGTTGGCTTTATCGGTGGACGCACTGCTCCTCCAGGAAAACGTATGGGCCATGCCGGTGCGATTATTTCTGGTGGAAAAGGAACAGCAGACGAGAAAATCCGTGTGATGAATGAATGTGGTATCCAAGTAGCAGAAACACCTTCTGTTATGGGAGATACTTTGATTAATGTTCTTAAAGATCAAGGTCTACTGGAGAAGTGTAAAACAGTTTAAACAGATTGGTTTCTTCATAAACGAATGCGGTAACACGGGAATATTTAAAAATTCTGCTCGTGTGCCCTTTTATCAACTGAGAAACCATAATTGAAGTGGAATTTATTAAGAACCGTGTCTTTAAAGGCACGGTTCTATTATATGAAAAGAGGTTTGGTATGCAATCAGTAAAAGAAAACTTAATACGTCTCCATCACTCCCCTCAAGTAACAAGGCCTCTCCTTAGAAAGATGTTTCAGATCGATCCTCAGCTTCAATTCCCTTTTACATCTACACCCGAACAAATTTCCCGCCTATTATCAATTCCGCTGCCTAGAGCGACATCTATTTTCCATCATATTCATGACACTAATATAATGAGGAAACTCGACAATCATCTACAAAAATATGAATGCGTTACGTTAATGGATGACTTGTATCCGACTTTGTTAAAGGCTATTCCAGACTCTCCGTTTGTACTTTATATGACTGGTAATACCCAACTTTTAACGAATCCATTAGCTTTGAGCGTCGTTGGGACACGTACCCCCTCCTCTTACTCTCTACCAGCTATGAAATCAATTCTTATTCCCTTGATTCATTTAGGTTTTACATTAGTTAGTGGGATGGCGAAAGGAATTGACCAATATGCTCACCATCTCGCCAGCCGTAATAATGGAACGACAATTGCCGTGCTTGGTTCTGGTTTTGATCATATCTATCCCACTAATGACATAGCTTTGTATCAATACTTATCTGAAAAGCAACTGGTAATCAGTGAATACCCTCCAGATCGAAAGGCTGAAAAATACCATTTTCCAGAACGCAACAGGATTATATCAGGGTTGACAGGGGCAACATTTGTAGTAGAGGCACGCTTAAGAAGTGGCTCCCTTATTACAGTAGATCAGGCTTTGGAGCAAGGAAGAGACGTATACGCTATGCCCGGTCTTGCAGGTAAGGCTACAAGTGAGGGCTGTCATAAAATGATTAATCAAGGGGCTAAGCTTGTACACAGTTACAAAGATATTCTTGAAGAGTGGTTAGAAAAAATTTGAAAAATAGGAATTAAAGGTGTTACATTCAAGGTCAGTTGATAGTATTTTTTCTAATACGAGGGAAAGGTATGTTTGACAAACGGTTTCATTGTATTTAATAATAGGGAAGATTTAAGTTATGTAATGATGATAGAGAAAACACCTCTATGGGAGGAACCGATATGGCAGATTATCTTGTAATCGTCGAATCACCTGCGAAAGCAAAAACGATCGAACGATACTTAGGAAAGAAATATAAAGTCAAAGCATCCCTCGGGCATGTGCGTGATTTGCCCAAAAGTCAGATGGGTGTAGATGTTGACAACGAATTTGAACCCAAATATATAACCATACGCGGGAAAGGACCTGTGTTAAAGGATTTAAAAACTGCAGCCAAGAAAGCTAAAAAAGTATATCTCGCTGCCGACCCTGATAGAGAGGGGGAGGCTATTGCCTGGCATTTAGCTCATAGTCTGGATATAGATGAATCGTCTGAATGCAGAGTGGTATTTAACGAAATTACGAAGGAAGCTATTAAAGATTCTTTCAAACAGCCTCGGACTATTGATTCTCATCTAGTGGACGCCCAGCAGGCTCGACGGATATTAGATCGTCTTGTGGGGTATAACATCAGTCCTATTCTATGGAAAAAAGTAAAGAAAGGCCTAAGTGCCGGCCGTGTTCAATCAGTAGCGCTTAAAATAATTGTGGATCGTGAGAATGAAATAAAAAAATTCGTCCCTGAAGAATATTGGACGATTGAAGCGGATTTCTTAAAGGATAAAGAGAAATTCGAAGGTTCATTTTATGGTGTCGATGGGAAAAAACAGGATTTAAAAAACGAAGAGGACGTCAAAGCAATTCAACAGCGCTTGTCAGGAAAAGATTTCTCTGTAGAAAAGGTAAATAAAAGAGAGAGAAAGCGTAATCCTTCTTTACCATTCACCACTTCATCCCTCCAACAGGAAGCCGCCCGTAAGCTGAATTTCCGGGCGAAAAAGACGATGATGATTGCACAGCAGCTATACGAGGGAATTGATCTAGGTGGGAAACAAGGTACCACTGGTTTAATCACTTATATGCGTACCGATTCCACACGCTTATCCAATTCCGCGAAAGATGATGCTAAACAATATATTGAAAGTAACTTCGGAAGTGAGTACCTGGGTAATAATAAAACTGCCAAGAAACAAGAAGGCGCGCAGGATGCCCATGAAGCTATACGTCCAACAGGAGCTGATCGAGACCCGAAGGCCATGAAGAGTGTTCTTTCAAGAGATCAGTACCGCTTGTATAAATTGGTGTGGGACCGCTTTGTTTCCAGTCAAATGGCACCAGCTGTGCTCGATACCATGACCGTTCACTTGTATAACCAAGGAATCGAGTTCCGTGCTACAGGTTCTGAAGTGAAGTTCAAAGGGTTTATGAAAGTGTATATTGAAGGCAGAGATGATAATAAAAAAGAAAAAGATAAACTGCTTCCTCATCTAGAAGAAGGAATGACTGTGAAAGCTGAAGAGATCACACCCAACCAGCACTTCACTCAACCACCTCCAAGGTACACGGAAGCTCGACTGGTTAAAACCCTGGAAGAACTAGGAATTGGGCGTCCATCAACGTACGCTCCAACACTCGATACCATCCAGCGCCGTGGATATGTAGCATTGGATAACAAACGTTTCGTACCTACTGAGCTAGGAGAAATTGTTCTTGAACAACTAATTGAATACTTTCCTGAAATCATTGACCTCGATTTCACTAAAGAAATGGAAGACGACTTAGATGCAATTGAAGTAGGGAAAGAAGACTGGGTATCCATCATCGGTGACTTTTACAAAGATTTCCAACCCCGTTTGGAAAAAGCTGAAAAAGAGATGGAAGAGATAGAAATTAAAGATGAACCGGCAGGAATTGACTGCGAGAATTGCGGCCATGAGATGGTTTATAAGATGGGCCGTTATGGAAAATTTCTAGCCTGTTCGAACTTCCCTGAATGCCGCAATACGAAACCGATTCTTAAAAAGATCGATGTCACATGTCCGAAGTGTCAAAAAGGGGACGTTGTCGAAAGGAAGAGCAAGAAAAACCGTAAGTTCTACGGCTGTGACCGTTATCCGGAATGTGAGTTCATCTCCTGGGATAAACCAATCAGCAGGCCGTGTCCTAAATGTGAGTCTCTGCTTGTTGAGAAGCGGGCTAAAAAAGGTACTCAAATTACATGTACCAATTGTGACTATAAAGAAGAACCACAATCATAGCCTGTGGTTATAAAAGGGAGAGTCTATGACTATTATAATAGTTATAGGCTCTTTTCATTTTTTCGCT
>NZ_JBAPTY010000398.1:0-4034 GCF_049282395.1 Halobacillus sp.
GTGCAAGAAGGGTTCAGGCAGGTATTCCAAACGAGTGAAGGTACGGCAAGCAGTGTGTTTTCCAATTCCACTTACGCTAAATATAATATGGCAGGTAAAACAGGAACAGCACAAGCTGCTAGATCCAATTTGTTAAACAAAACCTTAATCGGATATGCTCCCCACGATGATCCTGAAGTCGCTTTTTCTGTTGTAACTCCATACTTGGGAAATGATACGCCCACCACCGGTGTGAGTAATAAGATCGGCGCACGTATAGGAAAAGCTTATTTTGATTTAAAGGAAGAAAGGGAAAAAGAAGGTATCGAGGCACCACCATCTGAGCAAAACACTGAAGAAACAGGGGAAGAATAATTATCTATATTGTTAAAAGGCTAACCGAATCCCTTTCGGTTAGCCTTTTTTTATGCTTGAAAAAATAAAAAACGATAAAAATCGACCAATTTACAAAACCTTTACGTTTGATTTATATGTACTTAAAACTCTTTCTTTAATATATAAAATGTGAGTTGGTCAAGCCGGCATCACATAATACTTGTTTAGAAATAGGGGGAGAAAGAAATGAAAAACTTTAAAAGTTTAGCACTAATGTTTGCATTTGTTTTAGTGCTTGGAGTACTTGCTGCATGCGGTAGCTCTGGCGAGGAGTCAGATGGAGAAGGTAACGGCTCAGAAAGCGCAAGCGAGGAGTCAAGTTCAGAAGGTTCCGAATCTGAAGGTAGTGAAGGTTCTGCGTCTGGTTCAATCGTAGTTGGGGGATCCAGCGCGATGCAGCCACTAGCTGCAGCTGCGGCAGAGAAATTCATGGAAGAGAACCCTGAAGCGCAAATTAATGTTCAAGGTGGAGGTAGTGGTACTGGTTTAAGTGAAGTTGCTCGCGGAAACTTTGACATTGGTAACGCCGACTACTTTGCAGAAAGCAAAGAAGACATTAATGCTGATGAACTTGTAGACCACAAAGTAGCAGTAGTAGGCATGACAGCAGCTGCACATCCAGAGGTGGGAGTAGACAACCTTTCTAAAAAGGATCTTAAAGCTATTTTCACTGGAGAAATCACTAACTGGTCTGAAGTTGGCGGAGCGGATCAAGAAATCGTTCTTGTTAACCGTCCTGATGGATCAGGTACTAGAGCTACATTTAATAAATTTGGTTTAGATGGAGAAACTCCAGCAGAAGGAATTACAGAAGATTCCTCAAACCGTGTTAAAAAGATCATTGCTGAAACAAAAGGCGCTGTAGGTTATTTGGCTTTCTCTTACTTCACAGATGAATCTGTTAATCCGCTTAATATTGACGGAGTAGAAGCTACAGATGAAAACGTTCAATCTGGAGAATTCCCAATTTGGGCCTATGAGCATAGCTATACAAAAGGTGAACCAGAAGGTCTTGAAAAAGAATTCCTTGATTACATGATGAGTGATGAAATTCAAAACAACTTGGTTCCCGAGCAAGGATATATTTCTTCTACTAAGATGGAAGTAGAACGTGATGCCGAAGGAAATGAATCAGAAAAATAAAGATATTCTCAATGCACCTTAAATAATTGAGGGAGGTAAATGCTTAAAGTATTTACCTCTCTCTATGTTATTGTTCAAAAGGAGGAGACACGATGGAAGAGAGAAGTCATAATTCAAACAATTCTCATCGGTTACTGAGGGGGAGCAATTCAGCGTTAAAAAGTAAAGAAAAAGGTCAATTAATAGTTAAACTTTGCGCTTTTTTAATTATAATTTCTACTATTTCTATTACAGTATTTTTAGGGTATAAGGGTTTACAATCGTTCATAGCATTTGATGCAAATCCTTTAACCTTTCTAACCAGTATTAATTGGGAACCAGGATCTAATGCAAGTGAAGGCGGCTATGGGGCTCTTCCTTTTATTATTGGGTCTTTTGCTGTTACTTTTTTGGCTGCTCTTGTGGCAGCACCAATTGGAATCGCAAGCGCAATTTTTATGACTGAAATTGCAAAGAAATATGGGCAAAAGGTTTTGCAGCCAGTTATTGAAATCCTCGTAGGTATACCTTCTGTGGTGTACGGCTTAATTGGGGTAACAGTAATAGTTCCAATTATTAGACAATATATTGGCGGATTGGGATTCAGTTTAATTGCTGGTACTATCGTGGTCGGTGTGATGATTCTTCCAACTGTCACCAGCATATCTGCAGATGCGATTAAATCAATTCCAGCTGAAATGAAAAATGCATCATACGCCCTAGGCGCAACCAGATGGCAAACTATTTATAGAGTAATTATTCCAGCAGCTTTACCTTCATTAATGACAGCAATTGTCTTTGGTATGGCCCGAGCGTTTGGTGAGGCCTTAGCTGTTCAGATGGTAATCGGAAACTCTACAGCTATTCCGCAATCTTTATTGGACCAAACAGCTACTCTCACTTCAATTATTACTTTAGGGATGCCTCACACTACGTACGGTAGTTTTCATAATAATTTGCTTTGGTCGCTTGGTTTAATATTATTGATTATGTCTTATGTTTTCATAATCTTTGTGAGATATCTGTCCAGTAGGAGGAAGATCTGATGAATAGACGAATTACTGATAAGATTGCAACTGGCTTTTTTATAACATGTGCAGGAATAATGGTAGTGACTCTGGCATTATTACTAGGGTACATTCTTGCTAATGGGTTAAAAGAGGTGAGTTGGTCCTTTCTAACAAGTGATGCAAGTTCAGTAAATGCTGGCGGGGGAATTAAAAACCAATTATGGAACTCATTCTATCTGCTAATACTAACTTTACTCATTTCAGCACCTCTTGGAGTATTAGGAGGGATTTATCTTGCAGAATATGCAAAACCAAATAAACTTACTCAAGTTATCCGGACTAGTGTAGAAGTTTTGTCATCCTTACCTTCTATTGTAGTAGGGATGTTTGGCTTACTAGTATTTGTTCAATGGTTTAACATGGGATACTCAATTATTGCTGGTGCGTTAGCATTAACAGTGTTTAATCTTCCGATTATTGTAAGGGTTTCTGAGGACTCAATAAGATCTATTCCACCTACTGTGAAACATGCTAGTCTCGCCTTGGGTGTGAGCCATTGGCATACAATTAAGACAGTATTAGTTCCGGCTGCTTTCCCCGGAATTTTAACAGGAATATTATTGTCTGCAGGACGTATATTTGGCGAAGCAGCTGCTCTATTATTTACTGCTGGCCTATCATCGCCTAACTTAAGTTTTCAGACTTGGAACCCGTTTGATAATAACTCACCGTTAAATCCATTTAGATCAGCAGAAACATTATCTGTTCATATTTGGAAAGTGAATTCTCAAGGAATTATGCCTGACGTTGATGAAATAGCAAATGGCTCTGCGGCCGTTCTTATTCTATTCGTGCTGGCTTTTAATTTAATTGCAAGAATTTTAGGAAGTTATATTTATAAAAAATCTAGTGGTACTAGCTAAGGAGGAAATTTCATGAGTAAGGTTGAAGCCCAAGTTGCCGCTAAAAATAAAACAGTTTTGGAAGTTAATGATTTAAGTATATACTATGGTGAGACCCGGGCTGTTAACAGTGTTTCTATGCCCATCGAAGAAAATAAAATTACAGCTTTAATTGGACCTTCTGGTTGTGGAAAATCCACATTTCTTCGCTCTTTAAATAGAATGAACGATTTGATCCCGGCATCCAGGGCTGAGGGTAAAGTGATGTATGACGGGATCAATATAATTGACGATAATGTGAGTGTGGTAGATTTAAGAAAAGAAATTGGGATGGTTTTCCAAGAACCAAACCCATTTAATAAACCTATATATGAGAATATCACTCACGCTTTAAAATATAATGGAATCAAAAATAAAGAGAAACTGGACAATATTGTAGAGCGATCTCTGAAGCAGGCTACCTTGTGGGACGAAGTGAAAGACCGTTTGAACAAATCAGCAAAAGCCTTGTCCGGCGGGCAGCAGCAAAGACTTTGTATAGCGAGGACACTTGCATTACAGCCTAAAGTTTTGCTTTTAGATGAGCCTACTTCAGCTCTAGACCCAATTTCCAATTCTAAAATAG
>NZ_JBAPTY010000399.1:0-2912 GCF_049282395.1 Halobacillus sp.
GAACATGATCGGTAAGATCCACGGAAGGCGAAGCCTGAGGAGGCTCAGCACATGCCCACGGAAAGCGAAATCGTCCCCCGCAGGACCTTTAAACTAACCCAACATCTCGAAACTGCGTCTTCCACAATCCGGCCCTATAACTTAATAAACCTTTGCTAAAAAAATCAATAACAGCGTTTAAAAGAGCCAGTGCAAGCTTCTTTATCACTCTGGACGATTGTCCTAAAAACGTCCCATATTTATATATTCATTTACATACAAATATGATAAGGTATTTTAAAATGATCAAAATGGAAAGTTTAGGAATGAGAAGGGGTTTATATGAAGGAAATTATTTTAATTCTGGCCGAATTGGTGAATATCTGGCACGATGTTCTTTTGGACCTTACGAGGGTACTTGGATGGGATTTGTCTGACAAAGACCTTCACTTTTGGGTAATTGGTATTCTAGGAATTATTGCGCTATTATTTGTGGATTCTATTTTTCATGCCTTATCTAAACTAAGTATCTCAGCGATTTCGTTTTTATTCACCTTTTCTATGGTTCTTGTTTTCGTATTCGCTGTAGAAATTCAGCAGAAGATTACGGGAAGAGGAAATATGGAATTCGGAGATGCTGCAGCAAGTATATTCGGATTTCTCGTTTTTTGCGGCGTCTATTTTGTTATTCGTCTGCTTTGGAGATGGGTGCAGGCTTCCCGTCGGAAACAACCGACTTCATAGATCATTGTTTTTCATAAGTGAGAGTTTACAATACCAGACTTTCATTCGATAAACCCCCGTCTAATAGGCTGCTTGCCCATGTTATAAAATGAAAATAAACCGCCTCGAAAAATAGAGGCGGTTTTCTTAATTAGAACCAAAATCAACAATCATATCGTGTGTTTTTTGTATTTCCTGATCGGACATAATCATGAGATACATTCCATTAATCATTCTTCCTTCACCGCTCATCTGATAGGAGGAGGTGTTTTGGCGGGCACTGCGATAGTTGGCCGCAAGACGGCGCATGTCCTCAAATTGCATATTGGTGTTTACATTATTGCCGAGTACATCGAGGATATCGCCAATTTTGTTAACGACTCCTATGCTTGCTCCTTTATCAATAATTCCCTGAATGACCTGACGCTGACGTTCGTTACGGCCAAGGTCGCCACTTGGATCATTTTTGCGCATTCTCACAAACGCAAGTGCTTCTTCACCGTTTAATTCAATCGTTCCTTCCTTAAAGCTGTGTCCGCCAGCACTGAAAGCAAGATCGTTCTGGACGGTTACGCCGTTAACCGCATTGACCAGTTGAGAAAGGCCTTCCATATTCACCTTTATATAATAATCAAGATCGATATCTAAAAAGTTCTCAACGGTATCAACGGCCATATCACTTCCGCCATAGGCGTAGGCATGGTTAATCCGGGTGGTTCGCCCGTCTCCGGCAATCTCTACTCTCGTATCACGGGGAATACTGACCATTTGCATTTGATTGTTGTTCGGATCAAGTGTCATCACGATCATGGTGTCGGATCTCCCGACATCGTTCTCGCGTTCGTCTACACCTAGCAGCAGTATATTAATAGGTTCTTTCTTATCTACTTTCTCTTTCGTTTCATCTGTATCGATGGCAGATACATCTTCATGAAGATCATCATTGATGGTCGTTCGGACATCATTAAAGAGTTTAAAAATGAAGATACCGCATCCAATTAGAAAGACGGCTAATACGGCGAGAAGGATTTTCCACGTTCTTCTCCTTTTTCGCTTCTTTTTATAGCGTTCACTCCGACCCATACATCCACCTCTTTTTTTAAGGAGTTCCCTTCTATTATACTTTTTTTGCAGAATTCTGTAAAAATAGTAGACAACGTTTTAATGGTATTAGAAAAACCAGTACAATAGAAGAAAGAGAGTTCTATTAAAAGGAGCGTAGTTAGCTATGGGAATTAATATAGGAATTGACTTAGGCGGTACCAACGTTCGTGTTGCCATTGTAAATAAAAATGGGCTGGTGGAGGAACTGTTGCAAGAACCGACAGAAGCAGAAAAAGGACACCTTCATACCATTAAAAAAATGGTGAACATGATCCACACGATTTCTGAAGGAAAGAAACGTATCGACGGAATTGGTATTGGAGCCCCGGGACCACTCGACCCGAAGCGTGGAGTGATTTTAGGTCCTCCGAATTTACCGGGCTGGGACGAAGTTTATCTGGTTGATGAAATCAGCCAGCATTTCTCTGCAAATGTTTATTTAACGAACGATGCAAATGCTGCGGCTCTTGCTGAAGCCACCTACGGCAGCGGCAAGGGCTATGAAAGTGTCTATTATGTAACGGTAAGCACCGGTGTAGGCGGCGGTCTGGTGACCAATGGACAAGTCTTTCATGGGGCTCAAGGGTTCGCGGGTGAAATCGGAAATATGATTGTCCAGCGCGGTGGTTCTCAGTACAGTAATTTAAATAAAGGGGCACTTGAAGGGTACGCAAGCGGAACGGCGATTGGAAATCGGGCGAAGGAGCTTCATGACATAGAAGGAGGAGCGGAAGCCGTATTCGATCTTGTCAGAGAAGGAAATGAAGAAGCATGGCAGATTGTCGATGACGCGGTTGATTATTTAGCTGTAGGCATTGCAAATGTGACGCACGTCGTAAATCCTGATGTGTTTGTGATCGGCGGAGGCGTGATGAATGCCGGTGATCTGGTGTGGACACCCCTTAGAGAAAAAGTGAAAGGATACGTCTATGAGGAACTGGTTCCTCATATTAATCTCCAGCCGTCTTCCCTAAGCGGGGATGCCGGCGTAATAGGTGCATCACTGCTCACCCGGTAATACCCAATAAAAGGGACCTCAGGTCATCCAGATTCTGGGTGACCTGAGGTCCCTTTTTTTTCCCTTTCAGGGATAAATGGCATAAAGC
>NZ_JBAPTY010000400.1:0-4197 GCF_049282395.1 Halobacillus sp.
GTTAACGTTTGGCTTTCTTCTTAGGATATATAATGATCATGCGAAACATGATATAAATAAACAAGGAAAAAAATATAAGAGCGCTGAGTCCATTGGGAACTGGTGTGTTTTTTAAAAGGATACTTAAAACCAACGGCACGGTTGCAGCATATGCTGTCATCTTCCACAATTGCTGATAAGTCAGTTTACGATCCAGCTGGTTCGTCATGAGCAGGGCGGCACCTGCAAGAGCAGATACCCCCACAAGAATTAAAAATATAATCAGCATTGGATAAAAGACAAATACCTGTACCAGATAGAGACCGCGGGAAACTTCGGTCAAGTTTGAGTCAAGACGTATAATCGTTCCGATCATATCCGGCAGAAACAGGATCGTCATTAAAATGAACAAGTACACGATCGTACTTGTAATTCCCTTCCGATTGAGACGGAACATCGCTTCCTTCTTAGGTAAACGTACACTATTCCATAATGAATCAAAAAACTCCATGTTATTCTCCTGCCTTAATCTGCATACACAGCAAGTTCTTCTTCAATCTTTGTACGGATTTTATCCAGAGCTTCTTCTGTTGTTTTAGCAAAAACACGTGTGCCATTTACAATAGCATAAGGTCTGACCGCGCACATGCCGCAGAAGGAAAGGCATTCGTTCATGAGTACCGCCACTTCAGGGTATTCGGACTCAATAATGTCTTCAATATCAAGCTCAGTTATTAAGTTTCCGTCACAAACTTCGACTACTACTACCCCCATGGTTAAATACTCCTTTCTGTAATGACTATGATGATAATCCTAAAATTTCTCGTGCATAACGTTCGTCCTGTTTCATCTCTTCTACCAGTGCATCCATTCCTTTAAAATCCACCTCATCCCGAAGATGACGCAGGAACTTTACAGATACAGTCTGGTCGTATACATCTCCTGAAAAATCCAGAATATACGCCTCAACTTTATAAGAGTCACCGTTTACCGTTGGACGGTAACCGGCACTAATTAACGTATAATAATGTTCGGGTGCTTCCCGGTGAAGTTTAACCACTCCTAGATAGACAGCCGGTTTTACTTCTACATATTCCTTAATATCTCCCAAATTCAGGGTAGGAAACCCTAGTTCACGGCCAAGTTGCTCACCTTTTTCTACTACTCCTGTAATTTCTAAAGGACGTCCAAGCATGGATTGAACGGCTTCCATTTTCCCTTCGTGAACGAGAGATCGTATTCTTGTACTGCTGATCTTTTCCCCGTTTAATTTTAGGTGCGGCACAATTTTTACCGGTACATTAATTTCCTGACAAATGTCTGCAAGCCCCTGTGCGTCAGAACCTCTTCCCTTACCGAAGCGAAACCCTTCCCCGACAAGAATGTGCGATATATTTAACTGACTTAAATGCTCAAATACAAATTCTTCCGGAGAGGTTTTGGCGTACTCTTTTGTGAAATGAACATGGTAGTAACGATCCACTCCGTACTCTTGAAACAACCTTATTTTATCTTGATAAGAAGATAGAGATGAAGCATATTCAGAATCTCCTTTTAACACCCATTTAGGATGGTCGGAAAACCCATAAACAGCAATTTGATCCTCAGAGGAAGCCAGTTTTTTTGCCTCATTCAGTAGGTATTGATGCCCCAGGTGCATTCCGTCCATTTTACCGATAACTAATACGACAGGCTCTGAGTTTTGCGGCGGCTGTGCCGTTACTTCAAATGTCTCCATCTCCATTGCTCCCCTTTAGCATAATGATTAAACCTATTAATTATATAATACCATGTCCTATTTAAGCAACACTTGATCTCATTTGCAACTGTTCTGCACGTGATGTTTAATAATAGGCAAGAAGCTTTTACATTAGGAGGAAATCTATTGATTGAGAAAGCGAAAATTTTTGCTGCAGAAGCCCACAAAGGACAAAAGCGGAAAAATTCAAATACTGATTACATCGTCCATCCTGAACGAGTGGCAGAATCACTCTTAAAAGCAGGTTTTAGACCAGAAGTAGTGTGTGCAGGGTATCTTCATGACGTGGTAGAAGACACGTCCTATACGCTTAAAGACATTGAAAAAGCATTTGGAGAAGAGGTTAAAGCATTAGTAGACGCTCATACTGAAGACAAAAGCAAATCCTGGCAAGAACGCAAAAGCCACACGATCCAATCTGTTAGAGAAGGTTCAGTGGAGATTAAAGCATTAATAGTCGCTGACAAATTGGATAATCTACAATCACTGAGTCAGGATCTCGAGGTATATGGGGATAAAATTTGGAGTAACTTTAACGCTGATTACCAACACCAGGAGTGGTATTATCAATCTGTAGCAGAAGTGATGGGGGTTGGATTAAAAGAGAAGGATGTTCCCGCTTTCTTTCACACGTACCGGAAACTAGTTAAACAAACGTTTGATTAAACTCAAGGGAAGGGCATGGATTTCCCCGTCCTTCCCTTGATTTATAACATAACAGGACGATAATAACTGTCGATAATTTCTTCATCGGAATGAGGAATTTCTTCTCCTCTTACAATCTGGGCATTGTTTATACAGCCACTGGTAAGAAGAATAATGTCGTTTTCCTTACCGAGGTCAAGAGATCTTTTCACTCCTTCAGCACGGGTCTGCGCTGTATGAATATAAGGAGCTTCAGGTTCTTTAAAACCAGTCATTACCTGGTCGATAATGACCTGGGGATGGTGGTAACCTGGATGATCAACAGTTACAACTACTTGATCGGCTTTTCCTTCAATCGCGGCAGCCATTTTGGGCATCTTATTAAAGTCCCGAATTCCAATGCCGGCTATCATAACAATCAACTGGCGATAGTCCAGTTTCTTTACTTCTTCCAACAACCTTTCCAGAGCGACCGGGGTATGAGCATAATCTAAAATAACTTTTTGATTATGTGGCGTCTGGATTACCTGGAACCTTCCCTCCGGTCCTTCAAGATTTGGAAGAACACTTAATATTTCGCCCATCGTAAATCCAAGCAGCAGGGATGTCCCTATAGCAGACAGTACATTTGCGACATTATAGGTTCCATACACAGGTACATAAACCTTACTCGTGGTTCCATTGTAAGATAAATCAAAAATTGAACCTTCTTCTGTCACTTCAATATTTTCTCCTTTAAGGTCAGCCTCGCTGTTTGATTGAATACTGTAGGTAATCATGTTTTCATCATGGAGTTTTAAGAGGTCTTCTCCCATTCCATCATCATCCATATTAACCACTTTATGAACGGATTGATGGAAAAGTCTCATCTTGCATTCTCTATAATGGTCAATGGTTTTATGATACTCGAGATGTTCTTCGGAAAAATTAGTGTGAATGGCTACATCAAACGTTATTCCTTCTACACGCTGTTGATCAAGAGCAATGGATGATACTTCCATAACTGCCGCATGATCGCCTTCCACAACTAAATCACGAAAAATATGATGCAAGTCTAAAGATTCAGGAGTAGTGGGAGTACTCTTCTTATAAACGAACCTTCTTTGCGATGACCAGATTCCCGTTGTTCCAATCGATCCCGTTTTCATGCCTAGAAGTGTTAATAGTGAACGCACATAGGCCGTTACTGTAGTCTTGCCATTTGTACCTGTTACCCCAATCGTTGTTAAGCGCTCGTCTGAATTGCCGAAGAAAAATTTTGAAAAAGAAGCCATGGCTTCTCTAACGTCTTCCACCACAATAAATGTACAATGAGGGTAAGTTTGACTAAGCTCCAGAAATAACGATTCGTTTACGCCAATAATAAGTGATGCGCCATTTTGAACCGCTTCTGCTACATACTGATCTCCATTAAAACTCTCTCCTTTGATACTGAAGAAAGCAAAATTCCTCTCTACTCGTTTAGAGTGAAAGGCCAGATGTACCACTTCCTGGTAATAAGGACCGTACATACGCTTTATATTCAAATGTTTGAATTGATCAAAATGTATCATCATAGTTGTTTCCTCACTCATAATATAATAGTTAGCGTCGTCAGATTCGCGTTAAAATATGTATGTTCTCTCTATTTGATTAACGGAAATAAACCCATCATCTTCCGGGCTTCAATACCCCCGCGCCCATACTAGATTAATTAAACCATTTCCCTTATTTTAACGCAGCCAAACGCTTTTGACTTCTAATAAATGAAAAACAGTCACAACGCCCAGGTAATTCCCAAATAAACCCACCTCAGGTCATCCAGAATATGGATG
>NZ_JBAPTY010000401.1:0-12470 GCF_049282395.1 Halobacillus sp.
AGACAATGCCATTCATATCTTGTATCAGCAAGACATTGAAGCTGCTAAAAATATCATTACAAATGATGCACTTATAGATGCTCAGGAAGAAAGGATAAATAATTTTGTCCTTCTGACCATTGCTAGGCAGCAACCCGTGGCGAAAGATTTAAGAAAGCTAATCACAGCATTAAAAATTTCATCTGATTTAGAACGTATGGCTGATCATTCGACCAATATTGCTAAAGCTACTATTCATTTAGGTGAAGAGCATAATATTACGATTGATCCACAGTTAAGAGAGATGGCTGTTTTAGCAATGGATATGGTTGACTTAGCTGTTAAAGCTTTTGACCAAGAGGATATATCCTTGGCAGATAAATTAGGAGAAATGGATGATGTTCTTGATGCAAAATGCGGGGAACTTATTAAGAACCTCCTTGAAATGACTGCCATTAACCAGGAGCAGGTCCAACACGTAATGCAAATGGCATATATTACTCGTTATATCGAACGATTTGGAGATCATATAACAAATATTGGTGAAAGCATCTTTTTTCTCGTCAAAGGGGAGCAATATGATTTAAATTAGAAAGTATATTCTCTTACCTATTTAATGGAAAGAAATTTGCTTTTATTTTCAGCTCCAGATTTATTCTGAGGCAAAAATTAACCTTGCACGTGAAAGTTAATTTTGTTACTATTATTAAGTCTCTTAATATGAAAAATATAGTGAAAGACAGAATGATGGAGGGATAGACAATGCGTGTAAACATTACACTTGCTTGTACTGAAACAGGTGACCGTAATTATATTACTACAAAAAACAAACGTAAAAACCCTGAGCGTTTGGAACTAAGTAAATTTAGTCCTCGTCTAGGTAAACACACCTTGCACCGTGAGACTAAATAAAACAGTAGGATTATTTCCTACTGTTTTTTTTATATTATTTATTTTCAGTAAAGCTCCAGATTGTTTAAGACTCAGTTTCGAGACAATTGGCCCGTTACTGAAATGGGGACGAGGGTTGGTTGGGAAATAACTCGTCTTGTTCCATCACCCAGACACTCGAGACATAAGTCCTTCATCAACGGACGGAAAAACCACCATCCTTTTGATGCTCGGCTTATGCTGTTCGTGTCTTTCGGGGCGATTCCACATTTGAACACTTTCCTATGGTCCTACACGACGTAGGATCGATCGGCGTTGCCACAGGATGTGGCGACTTTTACCACGAGCCTCCTCGCTCGTTTTCCCGAGCTGATTAAGACTTTTCAAAGTCAGCTGTTCATTTTATTTTTGAAGATAGCCTGTTCTAAAAGGAGATTGGGGTTATGGATAAAAAAGAGTGGAGAAGATTAGGTAAGCAAACATTGAATAACCTTTCCAGAGATAATAAAGATTCAATTCAAACGGCTCTATATCAGCATTTATTCAAAAGTGATCTATGGAAAAATGCGAAAACGATAGGGATGACTATATCTCAGGAACATGAATGGTCTACATATCCTATTATTAATCAAGGGTGGAAGGAGCATAAGCAGGTAGTTGTCCCAAAATGTATTCCTAAGACCAGAGAGATGGATTTTTATAAATTGGAAGATTATGGTCAGTTGGAAACCGTTTATTTTGGATTGAAAGAACCAAATCCTGCTGCTGCAGAGAAGGTAAAAAAGAAAGAGATTCATTTACTTTTAGTTCCAGGCATGCTTTTTGATAATTATGGTTATAGAATAGGTTATGGCGGTGGGTATTATGATAGGTTTTTAGAGGAATTTGATGGAGAGACGATCATGATCGCTTCAGAGGCACAAAAGGTCTCTTCTCTGCCGATAGAGAAGTTTGACCAGAGAGTAGATCATATTCTTACGGAAAAAGGGTTATCTAAAACCAGACAGCCTTAACAAAACGTTCATAAAGATTGAGGGTGCGGATCCCATAATTTTTATTGTATGATTTACAATGAGTATAATAAAATATTCAAGGGAGTTGATGGCATGGAACGAGTAAACCGAGTCGCCCTGATAGGTACAGGTGCCGTTGGGTCTAGTTATGCATTCGCCTTATTGAATCAAGGCGTTGCAGATGAATTAGTACTTATTGATTTAAATAAGGAGAAGTCTGAAGGAGATGCCATGGATTTAAATCATGGATTAGCTTTTGCACCTTCCAATAAGAAAATCTGGTTTGGTAGTTATGAGGACTGCAGTTCAGCTGATATCGTGGTCATTACGGCCGGAGCTAACCAGAAGCCCGGGGAAACTCGTTTAGATCTTGTTGAAAAAAACACATCCATCTTTAAATCCATTGTTGAATCCGTCATGTCCAGCGGATTTGATGGTATTTTCTTAGTTGCTACAAATCCAGTGGACATTCTAACTTATATGACTTGGCAGTTTTCAGGGCTTCCAGTCCATCGAGTAATTGGATCAGGAACAATATTGGATACTGCTAGACTGAGATTTCAATTAAGCGAGTACTTCGAAGTGGATTCGAAAAATATTCATGCTTACATTATGGGAGAGCACGGAGATTCTGAATTACCCATTTGGAGCCATGCTAATGTAGCGGGGCGTTCTATATTTGATCGCATACATGATCATCCTGAAAAATATCATGTAGAGGATCTCGACTCCATCTTTGCACAAGTGAGAGATGCTGCCTATCATATTATTGAGCGTAAAGGGGCTACTCACTACGGGATAGCCATGGGGCTCGTTCGCCTCACCCGTGCCATACTGCACAATGAGAATGCTGTATTGACTATTTCAGGCTATCTACAGGGAGAGTATGGAGAAGAGGATTTGTATATAGGTGTACCGGCCATTATTAATCGTAAAGGGATAAAAGAGATTATTCAGTTAAACCTTGATCATGAAGAGAAGCAAAAATTCAGCCGTTCCGCATCTATCCTGAAAGAATCAATGGGACCTGTCTTAAATAAATATAAGGATGCATAACGAGTGTAGATCTGGTGAAAATAGACTCATCAACTAATGTTTAAAATGAGGTGGATGAGTTGCACCCAATTCTGAAATGGACTTTGTTAGTGATCTCCATTCTTTATGGAGCTTATAAGTTTCGTTATCGTTTGCTGGATATTGTTACAAAAGTACCTCTACTTAGAAGAGGTATGGTTAAAACTTCTATGAGTGTTCCATGGGTAAGAAGAAAGTTGCTTGCCCAGATGTTTCATAGACCTGACTCTAAGCTGCCATAAAGGCAGCTTTTTTTGTCAATCGTACTTATGGCGATGGTTGAATTCATCATGATATGATAAAGAGTATCAAGGAGGTGAGTCTATGTTTATCGAACAGGATTTTTATTTCTGGAAGGTAACTCATGATCTTGTACTGAATCAAGGGTTTGAAGTTCTTCATATTAATACAGAACATAAAGAAGCTTGGCTTGAGTACTCAGGTAAGTGGAAGAACCACGTGATCCGAATCAAATATAAGCAAATTAATTGGAGAAATGAACTAAAAAGAGATCTTCAAGTTACATATCAACAGTTAAAGCAAAATCGGCAAATTTATCGCGGCGGAAATGTTATTCTGCATACGATTTATGTATCTGAATTTCCCCCAGTTGAGGAATGGGAAAATGTAGTTTCAGAAATGAACAAAGATAAGAAGTTAAACGTTCACTTATATTATTTTTCAGACGAGAATAAAGATAATGAACGGAAGCGGTTTTATGAAGCTTTAAGACTCGAGGAACCTATGCTGGAACAAAGAATATCGCATAATGAAATGGAAGCCATGATTCCATATTTAAAGCAGCAAATTGTGTCGAGTCATCGGAAAAAGCAGCAAGAAGTACAGTCTTTATTTCAATTCGGCAAACCTCAGATGACTTACATTTTACTGGCTGTAAATATTCTTCTATTCATGTTGGTAGAATCTCAGGGGAGTACGACATCTGTTTCTACATTGATTGAATTCGGCGCAAAGTATAACCCGGCCATCATGGAAGGTGAATGGTGGCGAATAGGATCCTCCATGTTTCTTCACATAGGTTTGCTTCACCTCTTGATGAATATGCTCGCTTTGTATTATATCGGCATCGCGGTTGAACGCATTTATGGAACCTGGCGTTTTTCCGTGATCTATCTATTGGCCGGTATTTTTGGAGGAGTTGCAAGTTTCATGTTAAACCCTCACGTAGCGGCCGGTGCTTCCGGGGCTATTTTTGGATTATTTGGTGCTTTGCTGTATTTTGGAGTTCGTCATAGACAATTGTTTTTTAAAACAATGGGTTGGAATTTAATATTCGTTATTGTGTTAAATATTGCTTTTGGAATTATGGTTCCTCAAGTCGATAATGGCGCACATATGGGAGGGTTAATTGGAGGTTTTATCGCTTCCACTGCGTTTAATCTTCCTAAGCGAAACGAGAAGTTGATCCAGGGCATTGCTCTTACTTGCTATATCGTTATTCTCGGCATGATGGCCTTCATAGGAACTGAAGGGATGTTTAACGATGGAGAGAGAATGGGGCAAGTACAGCAAACACAAGATTTGAACGAAAGTGGAGATTACACCCAGGTGGTTTCGATAACCACTGAAGCTTTAGCTGATCCGGGTAGATATGAAGCGGAATTAAGGTTCAATCGCTCCTACGCTTATAATCAATTAAGTAAACCTGAAAAAGCGATGGAGGATTTAAAAAAAGTCGTTGAGCTCTCCCCTGATATGGGGGAGGCTCATTATAACTTAGCTCTGCTTTATCAGCAAAAGGGAGAGAAAAACAAGGCTATCAAGCATGCCCGAACAGCAGTAGATTTAAGGCCTGAGAATCAGGATTTCCAGGAGTTAACCGAGGAGCTTCAATAGTACTGAATTAATTGATGTTTTTTTCCTGTATCATCTTCAAACAGGACCATTAAATGTTTGCCATTGTTATCAAAAAGAATTAATGGAATATAACTTTGAATAGGATGAGACGATTCTGCATCGGAAATCCCCAAAATATAATTTTTGTATAGTCCTTCCCATAGCTGACCTTCTATACGTTCGTAGTTTTCTTCTGTTGTCCCCGGGAAGGGTTTTCCTTTAAACTCGCCGAGGTGTGTTAAAGGTACAAGGGTATATTGATTTTTAGGAATTTGATAATACCGGAGCAGTTCGTTCCACTGGGCTTCGATTTGCTGTGTGATGCTATGGTCCAGTGTCTCTTTCCACTCTTTTTCTTCAGGAGTGGAAGGTACATGAAAGGAAGACCGTTTGGTTAGCGGTGAATCAATTACATAAAGAGTGGCGTTTGAAGTAGCCTGGATACTTTGAATTGGTTTTTCTCCTTCATGAATTTCCCCATGGTGAAAGCTAATCGCCTCATACCTCTTACTATCCTCTCCATGAAGGCTGGTTTTTTTTTCTATTACAGAAGCATTTTCCTTCCACTTATTCATGATGCCTTTTAACCTTCCATTAACATATAATAACGATACGTCTTGTCTTAAATACATAGATTGATTGCTATCCGAAAACATCTCCCATTTTATTTCGTACTCATCTTCATCCTGTGGAGATTCAAATTCCAATTTAGTGTCATAAGAACTGAAGGTGCTTGCTTGAGCCAGCGGGAAGTATTTGATAACAGCATCATCTCTGAAATAACTTGAATAAAGAGCTAGTACAATCACGAATACTAATGGACCCAATACCCAGTACAGCCATACTTTTTTCATAAGGTCACCTCCTTCGTCACCTATTCAGTATTTAAGCAGTATATAGATAGTTATGAAGAAAAAGAGGAGGACATGCGTCAAAAGTTAAGTATGCTTGAACCCAATTTGTTTATATAAGTATGTTTTCTTGAATTTAACAAAAGCTAACTTCTATGAGGAATGGAAGAAGGTGCGACATGGAAGAGAAGCAACTTTTGTTTGATAATTATGAAAAGAATGTGGCCTACCTCCGCGATCGTCTAGGGGTTGAAGAAAGCTTTGATATGATTCATCTAGACCTTGTTTATGCAGGCAGAGGTATGTCTCTATTTATGGTCGATGGTTTTGTTAAAGACGATATTCTTCACTATTTAATGAAGCTTCTTTCAAAACTGGACCCTGACCAATTAGATCCTGACCCTTTAACTAAGCTCCTGGAGACACACCTTCCTTATATTGAATTAGATAAGGAAAAAGATCTTAATAAAGCAGCGGACACAGTTTTAGCGGGACCTACGGTGTTAGTGGTAGAGGGTATGGAAGAAATCATAATAATTGATGCCCGGACCTACCCTGTTCGCGGTCCTCAAGAACCTGATTTAGAAAGAGTAGTCAGGGGTTCAAGAGATGGGTTTGTAGAAACCATTGTTTTTAATACGGCTCTTACGAGAAGGCGGATCAGAGATCGATCATTGCGTATGGAATATACTCAAATCGGTCGTAGATCACAAACAGACGTCTGTTTATGTTACTTAAAGGATATTGCAGATCCTGAACGCATTGAGCATTTGCAGAGAGTACTTCAAGAAATAGATACTGATGCTCTGCCAATGGCTGAAAAAACAATTGAAGAGTTTATAAGCGGCCAGCATTGGAATCCTTATCCAGTCATTCGCTATACAGAGAGGCCTGATACAGCAGCAGCACATCTTTATGAAGGACATATTCTTATCATTATAGATGGTTCTCCTAGCGTTATGATAACTCCGGCAACTTTTTGGCACCATCTGCAGCACGCAGAAGAGTACCGTCAGAAACCACTTGTGGGAGCCTACCTGCGATGGATCAGATTCATTGCGTTTATTTCTTCAATTTTCATTCTGCCTCTTTACTTTTTGTTTTCCATGCAGCCTGACCTTCTGCCGGAAGACTTATCGTTCATTGGACCGACCGACTCTGGGATTGTGCCTCTCCTTTTACAATTTTTAATTGCAGAAGTAGGCATTGATATGCTAAGGATGGCTGCTATTCATACACCTTCTTCACTGGCTACAGCACTCGGACTTGTGGCAGCTATTTTAATTGGGCAGGTGGCTGTTGATGTAGGGCTTTTCTCGAGTGAAGTAGTATTGTATTTATCATTGGCAGCTATAGGTACTTTTGCGACCCCAAGTTATGAAATTGGACTTGCCGACCGATTATCGCGACTTGCATTATTGCTCATTACAGGTTTTTTTGGAGTAAAAGGATATGTCATAGGAGTAACACTTTGGTTAATTTACCTATCACGTATGCAGACATTTAAAACACCTTATTTATGGCCTTTTCTTCCTTTTGCCTGGAAACCTTTTCGAGATGTACTCATCCGTTCTCCGATCCCCTTGAAGAATAGACGACCGGCTTTCTTGCATCCAAAAGACCCTGACCGATGAATAGGTCAGGGTTTTACATTTTAATTCCCCGCTGCTATTGATATAATGAATTAGGTGATAAAATAATGAAAACGATTTACGATATTCAACAGCACTTAAAAAAGTTCGGTACTTATATTTATGTAGGCAATCGCCTGGCTGATTTAGAGTTGATGGAAGATGAAGTAAAGGAGCTTTATCGCTCCCAGTGTATGGAGAAAGAAGATTTTCAAATGGCTCTTTTATTATTAAGAGGAGAAATAGCAAAGGAAAAAGATCGCCAGCAAGGGGAGGAACGTTAAATGGAAAAAAATATTTTTCTTGCCGCTGATATCGGCGGTACTACGGTGAAACTCGCAGTGATTAAAGACAATGGTGAAATTGTTAAAAAATGGGAAATTAATACAGATAGAGAGAATGGTGGAGAGAGGATCCCTGAAGATATTCACCATGCCTTGGAGGCATCTTTAGAAGAGTTACATATTGATAAGAAGCAAGTCGCTGGTATTGGTGCCGGAGCACCAGGTTTTGTTGATCCAAATAGCGGTTTTATCCACGAAGCAGTAAATATCGGCTGGAAAGACTATGATTTTGGTGCCATATTAAGTGAATTGACCGGTTTTCCTGTATGGGTGGATAATGATGCCAACCTTGCAGCTCTGGGAGAAAAGTGGCTGGGGGCTGGTGAAGGAGCTCAAGAACTTATTGCTGTAACCTTAGGCACTGGTGTTGGGGGAGGTATTATAGCTAATGGCGAGATTTTAAACGGAGTTAATGGTACCGCAGGTGAAATTGGCCATATTACAGTAGTACCTGAAGGTGGTGCTCCTTGTAATTGCGGTAAAACTGGCTGCTTGGAAACGTTAGCTTCAGCTACAGGAATTGTTAGATTAGCAAAGGAGAGTATCGAAACTACTCCTGCAAGCATCTTACGAAACATCCCGTCTGATCAGCTGACAGCAAAAGATGTTTTTGAAGCTGCACAGCAGGGAGATGAAGCGGCAGAAACGGTGATTAACAAAGTTACGGACCTACTGGGAATGACGATCGCCAATCTTGCTATTGCGATTAATCCTGAAAAAATTGTGATAGGTGGGGGAGTTTCACAGGCGGGAAGCCAATTACTGGATCCCTTGAAATCAGCTTATAAAAAGTATGCTTTGCGAAGAACGTTTGAAGCAACAAGCTTTGATTTGGCAAAGTTAGGTAATGATGCTGGAGTAATTGGAGCGGCATTTTTAGTTAAGGCTAATCAATAAAAGGTGGAGCTGACTAAGCTCCACCTTTCTTTTCATATGATAACAGCTCCCATACATATATTGGATAATGTCGGGTGGATTACTTACGCTTAACAATCAGCTAACAAATTTCTTAAAACCTACTTTTTTTGAAACTTTTGTGATAGAATTTTCGTCATATACAATGAAACTGTTTAATAAAACATTATAAGTGGAATTTGTAAAGGGAGTTAGAAGATCTGGTTAAATAAAAGTAAGAGAATTAACCAGAGGGGTGTATTTTTGAGGAGGAACCAACATGCAAATGAATAAGTTTCGCATGCCTTTATTTATAATAGCTACGATTTTATTTGGAATAAAGACATATTTAGTGTACAGGTTTATGTTCGACTTATCCATTGAAAATCCATTGCAGGAATTTATTCTGCTGATAAATCCAATTGCGAGTGCCTACCTCATTTTTGCTATAAGTGTTTGGCTCAATCCTGCACAACAGATGAAATACTTGAGATGGACCTCTCTAATTGGATCACTTATCCTGTTTATTAATCTAATATTCTATCGGAATTTTACAGACTTTATTACAATTCCGGTTCTTTTTCAAGGAAATAATGCAGCAGACCTCACGGGAAGCTTTTTAACGCTTCTGCACATGCAGGATGTGCTTCTGTTTTTGGATGTTGCAATAATTTGGTATTTAAGTAAAAAGAAATTTGGTTTGTCCATTAATTTACCGCGAACTGGTAAAATTGCAGCTACAGCTGTTACTTTCCTCCTGCTAGCAGGAAATGTAGTACTCGCTGAAATGGAACGACCTATGCTTTTTGTACGCGCTTTTGACAGAGAATATTTGGTGAAGAATATTGGCGTCTACAACTACCATCTATACGATGCTTCAATGCAAACTAAAACAAAAGCTCAGCGTGTACTTGCGGACGGCAGTGAAATCAGCGAAATTGAGTCGTATTTAGATAACAACTCTCCGGATGGTAATAACGAAGATGTACCATTATACGGAATTGCAGAAGATAAAAATGTAATTTTTGTCAGTGTGGAATCTTTTCAGAACTTCTTATTTGACTCTGAAATTAATGGTACAGAAGCAACCCCTTTCCTAAACGATTTAAAAGAGAGTAAAGATACCATCTGGTTTAAGAATTTTTATCACCAGACCGCACAGGGGAAAACATCCGATTCAGAGTTTATCATTGAAAATTCTTTGTATCCACTCGGAAGAGGAGCCGTCTATTTTACACATGCACAGAATGAATACCATTCCCTTCCCGAAATTTTAAATAATGAGAACTATGAAACCTCTGTATTCCACTCAAATAATAAAAGTTTCTGGAACAGGGATGTTATGTACGACAACCTTGGTTACGATCAATTTTATGGTGAACAATCCTTTGAAGTCACGCCGGAGAATTCGTTTGGCTGGGGACTTGAAGATAAAGCTTTTTTTGATCAATCCATTAAGTACTTGAAAGAACAGGAGGAGCCTTTCTACAGCAAGTTTATCACATTAACGCATCACTTCCCTTTTGAACTACCTGAAGAAAAAGCGAATATTGATCAGTATGATTCTGGCTCTAAGACTCTGAATCATTATTTTCAAACAGCACGCTATACGGATGAAGCATTGCAGTCATTCTTCCAGGAGCTAAAGGCTTCAGGTATTTATGAAGATTCAATCATTGTTTTAATGGGGGATCACTACGGAATTAGTGAATTTCATAATAAAGCAATTGGAGAATTTCTAGGAAAAGAAATTAATGCTTATGAGCACACTCAACTTCAGCGAGTACCCTTCATGATTCATATTCCAGGATATGAAAATGGAGAAGTACGTGAAGAGGTAGTGGGGCAAATTGATGTTAAACCTACCCTGTTACATTTATTAGGGATTAACAATGAAGAGGACCTCACCTTTGGAGACAACATGTTTTCAGAAAAAGGAAAGGACTTCATTGCTATGAGAGATGGAAGCTTTGTGAGTGAAAAATATATCTTCGCCGATGGAACTTGCTTTGACCGTGAGAGCGGAGCCCCTTTAGAGGGAGAGAAAGCAAATCAATGTACTCCTATTAAAGAGAAGGTCGATCAGGAACTACAGTATTCAGACAACATTATTTACGGTGATTTGTTCCGGTTTTATGATTTCGGAAAGAGTGAAGATTAATAATAGTAAATCTAAGAGCCGTCATGAAGTTTCTCATGATGGCTCTTTTATATTTAATCACATATTTTTTGTGCTATCAGGGTAAGGATACATACATAATCATTATTTAAAGAGAGGGTATGTCATGTTTCGTTTTGAGAAAGTCAGTCAAGATCCATTAACTAACCTTACATTTACGATCAAAAAGAAAGAAAAAGTAATCCTGTTTGGCCCTTCAGGCGCAGGAAAAAGTACTTTGTTATATTTATTTAATCGTTTAAGTGAGCCCGATAGTGGCACCATCTATTTTAATGGAAAATCAATTAAAGATTATTCGGTAACTGAGTTAAGAAAAAATGTAGGGCTGGTACTTCAGGCTCCTCACCTTTTTCCAGGCACAGTATTAGATAATCTGAAATATGGTCCTTCGTTATTCGGGGAGTGGGAACAAAAAAATGCTGAGACCTTACTTGAATATGTACAGCTTCCATCCTCCTATCTTCATAAAGATGTAAGCCAGTTGTCCGGTGGCGAAGAGCAGCGTGTATCATTAGCCCGTACACTTGCAAATTCACCTGAGGTTCTGTTACTTGATGAGCCGACGAGCGCCCTTGATTATCAAACTGCTGAAGAAATTGAAGAAGTGCTCGAAGGATTAATTAAGGAACATGATATGACTATGGTGATGGTCACTCATAATTTGAATCAGGCTCGAAGACTGGGTGACAGAGGTCTCTTTATTATGGATGGTAATCTTCAGGAAGATGGAACGATTCCCGATATGCTTGACCACCCAAAAAACGAAAAACTGCTTAAATTTATTGAAGGATAGAGGATGTGAACGCTTTGACGCCAGAAGTCTCAAATCAGTCTTTGTTTTTTCTTATCATTTTTGTTGTTATCCCTTTAACCCTCTCGTATTTTTACCAATTAGGACTGGGTAAAAATGTGTTATGGTCTGCTTTCAGGGGCACTGTTCAGTTATTTGCAATTGGATACATATTGACTTATTTATTTGATCTGCCTGCCAATGTGGGGATCCCCTTAATGGTGGGAATAATGATTATTATTGCTGCCTTTCATGCCAGACAAAAAGGAAAAGAGCTTCCCTACGTATTACCTGTCATTTTTATAAGTCTCATATTTGTAGAGGGGTGTGTCCTCACGATGTGGCTGGTCTTTGACATGGTACAATTCCGTCCGTCAGAAGTTATTCCTATGAGCGGGATGGTGATTGGGAACAGTATGGTAGCCATGGGACTGGCATTAGAAAGAATGAAAAGTGAATTTCGAGATAACAATGGACGGCTGCTCGCTGCGCTTTCACTGGGAGCTGAGCCAAAACAAGCCTCCCATTTGATTGTACAAAGAACGCTGCATGCTGCTCTGATTCCAAACGTGGATCGTTTAAAAACCATTGGACTGGTACAACTGCCGGGAATGATGACTGGTTTAATACTGGGAGGGGTTGAACCAGTAATGGCTATTAAATATCAGCTGGTTATATCCTTAAGTATTTTTTCCTCAGTATCCATAAGCGCTATGTTTGTAACTCTCGCTATGTACAGGTATTTCTTTAATAAAAACAAACAGCTTATTGAACCTGGAGAGTAATCATTTAGTATCATTTAAAGATGCTTGTACAGAACGTACAAGTATTGTGAAACATAAAAAAAGTGTGATACTTAAAATAAGTATCACACTTTTTTAGTTCATTAACTGAAAAGGTTGGAATAAATTGTCATTACTGAGAACCAACCAAACATCAATGCTGATGCACCAGCAAATAAGACGGC
>NZ_JBAPTY010000402.1:0-3163 GCF_049282395.1 Halobacillus sp.
AGAGGTTTGAGCCAAACTACTCCTGATTAGAACAAAAAGGAGCGAATGTACATGAAAAAATGGTTATGGATAGGTGTCCTTATATTATCAGCCGTCATGTTTATGCAAAGCCCTCAGACTACTCAGGCTGCCACAGATACTTACGTGGTTAAGAGTGGCGATACCTTATGGAAAATATCCAAGCGTTATCAAATTGGTCTTTCAGAGATTATAAACGCCAATTCTCAGTTTAATAATCCAGACTTAATTTACCCTGGAGACCGGGTGACGATTCCGTTAAAAAGACAAGTAAAGTCAACTGAGCAGCAGGTCATTGATTTAACGAATCAGGAGCGCGCTCAACAAGGCCTGCCAGCCTTGAAAGAAAATTGGCAGCTTTCTCGTGTTGCACGCTATAAGTCTAGAGATATGGCGGCAAAGGGGTACTTCTCGCATAACTCCCCGACCTATGGTTCTCCTTTTAACATGATGAGAGATTTTAATGTATCGTATCGCAGAGCAGCGGAAAACATTGCTGCCGGTCAGAGTACGCCAGAACAAGTCGTAAACGGCTGGATGAACAGCCCCGGGCACAGAAAAAATATTCTCGATCCGAATCTGAAGCAGATCGGTGTGGGATATGCTAACGGCGGAAGCTATGGTCATTACTGGACCCAAATGTTTATTACTCAATAGATAAAACAGTTTTAGCCTCTGGTGGAAAAAAGCACCGGAGGTTTTCTCTTTTTCAAACATGCTCTGTCACGTACACTAGGGTTTGTGAAGAAAATAAAGGTGAATTAAGTGAAAATTTCGTATATGAAAGACAGCTTGCATGACGTCTGACAACCTGTTAAAATCCAAGATAGAATATGTTTATGAAAGCATTTTCATTTTTCGTTTTTATTTCATTATATTAGGGGAGGAACCAACAGTGAATAATGTTATAGGGGTATTATTAGGTATTGCAGCTGTTGCAGTTATCTTAGGCATTGCGTTTCTTATGTCCAATGACCGTAAGAACATCAATTATAAGGGTGTAGGAATCATGCTGGCCGTTCAGCTAGTTCTTACCGCATTTATGTTCAATACTACGGTGGGGCAGCAAATTATTAAAGGGATATCATGGGTGTTCAACCGTTTAATTGAATACGGAACAGAAGGGGTTAACTTCGTTCTTGGTGGTGTACAAGTAGGAGAGAACGGGGTGTTCTTCTTTAATGTACTGCTGCTTATTATATTCTTCGCAACCATTCTTTCAGTATTAACGTATTTGAAGATTCTACCTTTCATCATTAAATATTTGGGCTGGGGCTTATCAAAAATTACAGGCCTTCCAAAAGTAGAATCTTTCAACGCTGTAAATAGTATTTTCTTTGGTCAGTCTGAAGCACTTATAGCGATTAAATCACAGTTCCATAATTTAAATGACAACCGTCTTTACATTGTCAGTGCATCAGCCATGGGGTCCGTTTCTGCTTCGATTGTTGGAGCTTACCTAGGAATACTCCCGGATCAGTATATCCTGGTTGCTCTTCCGTTAAACATGTTTAGTGCATTGATTGTTGCTTCTATTATTGCGCCGGTTAATGTTCCTAAAGAGGAAGATGAAGTAGATATCCAGGACGTTTCTAATGCGAAAAGCTTCTTTGAAGCGATGGGGAATGGAGCGCTTGATGGCGGTAAAATTGCTTTAATTGTTGCTTCCATGCTTATTGCGTTCATTGCTTCTCTTGAGCTTGCTAATGCTGTTTTTGGTGCTATCTTTAATGGCTTTACGCTTCAGCAGCTGCTTGGTTATATTATTGCTCCAATCGGCTTGCTTATGGGTATTCCAGCGGCAGAAGTTGTCGATGCTGGTGCCATTATGGGTACGAAGATTGTAACGAATGAATTCGTAGCGATGCTTGAATTCCAGGGAATGCTTGAAAATGTATCCGAAAAAACAGTCGGAATTGTAACTGTATTCCTGACCAGTTTCGCGAACTTCTCAAGTATTGGAATCATCGCAGGTACTGTTCAAGGAATTGACGCTGAAAAAGGTGGCCGAGTATCCGGTTTCGGTCTGAAACTTCTAATCGGTGCTACCCTTGGGTCTATGCTTTCTGCAACAATTGCCGGTATCTTCTTATAATTTAAAAAGCCTGTGCGGATTTCCCGCACAGGCTTTTTTATGTGTGATATAAGATTGCGCATCTCTCCAGCATAAGCTCCCGGTTGCGTAAGCACGTTTTCGTTCATTACGTGTGGAAAAATAGAATTTTGGAAATGGTTCGCTCTTCGTGGCCCTGCACAACGCAGGTCCACGTTTATAGTTCACATATAAAGGAAATACAGTAATAGATTCCATATGAAGGAGAGATCATTAATGGTAAAAAACTATAAACTTTATATTAATGGAGAATGGATCAATACGGGTGATAAATTAGAAGTACTTAATAAATATACTCAGGAAACGTATGCAGAAGTTGCCAAAGCTTCTGAAAAAGAAGTGAACCAGGCGGTTGAGGCAGCTCAGAAGGCGTTTAATAATAATCAGATGAGCCCTTATAAACGTTACGAAATCTTAAAGCGGGTTAGTGAACTGCTCCTCGAAAATAAAGAAGAACTGGCGCAGAATATGACTATGGAAGCCGGAAAGCCGTTGAAACAGACACGCACCGAAATTGACCGAGCTTCTCAAACGGTCGAGCTATCGGCGGAAGAAGCAAAACGTGTGCACGGGGAAGGCGTTCCGGTGGAAGCAGCGCCAGGTTCAGAGAATCGAATGGCCTTTACCATTAAAGTGCCTGTCGGTGTAGTTGGTGCGATTAGCCCGTTCAACTTTCCAATTAATCTGGTGGCTCACAAAATAGCACCAGCTATTGCTGCCGGAAATGCGGTCGTTTTGAAACCGACGAGTAAGACTCCAATTTCTGCTCTGAAACTGGCAGAGTTATTTGAAGAGGCAGGACTTCCCAAAGGTTTCTTGAATGTAGTGGTCGGATCCGGCTCTACTGTAGGAAATCAAATGATGGAAGATTCGAGAATCAATATGTACACCTTTACCGGAAGTGCCAAAGTTGGCCTGAAGCTGAAGCAGAATACCGGTTTGAATAAATTGATTCTAGAACTTGGAAACAATTCACCTGTTATCGTAGATAAAGAAGCGGATGTGGATGCAGCAGCTGCGAATATTGCTGCC
>NZ_JBAPTY010000403.1:0-11547 GCF_049282395.1 Halobacillus sp.
AATGTAAACATTCGAATATTCGGTCATGGCATGGAATCGGTCCAACACGTTTTTGGCCCGCGACAATTTCTGGAACCCGGCATATACGTTTCCTTTTAACTTTTTCATAAGAACCATATTTTCCATCATTAAACACATGTACTCAAGCTGCGGAACCTTAGATTCAAAATTCAGGGAACTGGATTGCAGCTGAGACAAATGAGCGTTATCCAAGTTTTTTGTTTCTCCTTCGACAGAACCGAAGCATTCGTTAAATAGAGAGAGATTTTTAATATTCATTTATGTATTCCTCCTATGGGAGCTTTAAGACTCCTGTTTAGTCCAATAATTGGAAATGTAAGCTTATCATTAGTGGTTAAAATTATCCGTTATAAAATACCTAATAAAACGAAGCGATATCCACTCTTTTATTTCATCGGATGATTGCCAGAAGAGTAAAGATAAATGCAAAAATTAAGATAAAAAAGAAAAAAAGAAAGAGCAGTTGAACGCGCATAACACATGGCATACAAGCGTGTAAGCGCTTAACTTTTACAGGTAATAATCTAAGTGTTCAGAAAATTTACTCAAAACCTGTTGACCTTCTCGCGAAATCCGTTTAAAGTAGTCCTCAATCAACTTCACCGGTAATTCTCTGAAACGCCAACGAAGGTTGATCATGTGGAAGGACCCCCATGGGACCCTGAGCATAAAAATGAATGTAACTTTTGTGTCAGGGTCCACTATTTTTTTCCTTCATAAATCTATCGTTTCAAACATTAAATATAGAAAAGAAAGGAGTGCTAAGGATGAGCAGCCAATGGATTTATTTAAGCGGCGAATATGTAAATAAGAATGAGGCCGTCGTATCCGTTTACGATCACGGTTTCTTATATGGAGATGGGGTATTCGAAGGTATTCGTGTCTACGAAGGCAACATCTTCAAATTAGATGAACACTTAAACCGCCTCTATGATTCAGCAAAATCAATCATGCTTCAAATGCCTTATGAGAAGGAGGAGATGAAAGAGATTATTGCTGAAACCGTCCGCAAGAACGAGCTGGAAACAGCCTACATTCGAGTGGTTGTCTCCCGTGGAATGGGTAATCTCGGTTTAGACCCTTCCAGTTGTTCAAATCCAAGAGTGGTTGTCATTGCTGAAGCACTTGCTTTGTTTCCGAAAGAACTTTATGAGCGCGGGGTAAGGCTCGCATCGGTTTCCAGCAGACGAAACCGTCCGGATGTACTTCCGCCTCAAGTGAAATCATTAAACTATTTAAATAATATTCTAGTGAAAATGGAAGCAAATCAGGCTGGAGTAGACGAAGCCCTGATGATGAACGATCAAGGCTACGTAACAGAAGGCTCAGCAGACAATATCTTTATCGTAAAAAACAGCACCATCTATACACCGCCTACTTATTTAGGGGCGCTGGAAGGCATTACAAGAAACGCCATCATTGATCTTGCCAAAGAAAAAGGCTACGAAATGAAAGAACAGCCATTTACTCGCCATGATGTGTATGTAGCTGATGAAGTATTTCTAACAGGCACAGCAGCAGAAGTCATCGCAGTAGTAGAAGTGGATCAACGTCCTGTAGGGGATGGAAAGCCAGGTGTCATAACCAATCACCTGCTCTCTGAATTCCGAAAGATTACGACTACAGACGGTTATAAAGTCTACAACAAAGATAAAGTTCAAGTAAGCTAGACTTAAAAACTTAATAAAGACTAATACGAAGACGGGAATAAAAGAATAAGTTCTTGTATTCACAGAGAGCCGGGGTTGCTGGAAGCCCGGAAATACATCTTATTCTGACATCATCCCTGAGTGTTCGCGCTGAACGGTTTACTAGTAGGCGGAACCAGGTGCTTTTATTCGCACCTGTTATCAAAAGGAGTTCTAAGAGAACTCCCTGAGGTGAAGCGTATACGCTTCACGAAAACGAGGGTGGTACCGTGAAAGTAATAGACCTTTTCACCCCTCTCTTTCCTTATACCGACGTGTATTTGAGGAAGTGAGGATGAAAAGGTCTTTTTTATTTTAATAATAGTGAAACAGATTGGCCGCAATGATTTTCTAAATACTCTAAGGAGGGATTAAAAAATGAAGGCAGAGGCAAGTGTGAAAGAGCAGACCGCCACAAAGACAGGAGCAGATTTGCTAGTTGAATCCTTGATTGAACAAGGTGTCGATACTTTATTTGGTTACCCGGGAGGTGCCGTACTCCCAATTTATGACGCCATCTACCGTGCAGAAGGAAGCTTTGATCACGTTCTACCCCGTCACGAACAGGGAGCGATTCACGCAGCTGAGGGATATGCTCGAGTAGCGAACCGTGCAGGTGTTGTAATCGGTACTTCCGGTCCGGGGGCTACCAATCTCGTAACCGGCATCGCTGATGCGATGATGGACTCCATCCCGCTCGTTGTTTTTACAGGCCAGGTGGCTAAAGGAGTCATTGGAACAGACGCTTTCCAGGAGTCAGACATCATGGGCATCACGACCCCGATTACGAAACACAACTACCAGGTTCAAAATATCGAGGAGCTTCCGCGTATTGTGAAAGAAGCCTTTCACATTGCCACTACCGGGCGTCCGGGACCAGTAGTTGTTGATATACCGAAAGACATTTCTTCGGAAGTGTATGCAAAGGATGTTGTTCATCACTTTCATCTTCCGGGCTATCAACCGACGCTGAAACCGAATCCACTCCAGATCACGAAGCTTCACGAAGCGTTAACGCAGGCGAAGAAACCCGTTATTTTAACTGGTTCAGGTATTATCCATGCGGGAGCTTCGGAAGAACTTAGAACGTTCGTAAGGAACTATGAAATCCCGGTTGTATCTACCTTGCTTGGCCTAGGCAGTTATCCAGGCAGCGATCGATTGTCGCTGGGCATGGGAGGCATGCATGGAACGTACGCCGCGAATATGGCTCTTTACGAATGTGACCTTCTTATTAACATTGGGGCCCGCTTTGATGATCGTCTGACAGGAAACTTGAAGCATTTTGCACCGACGGCCAAAGTAGCTCACGTTGATATAGACCCGGCAGAAATCGGGAAAAACGTTCCGACATCGATCCCGATCGTATCCGATGCCAAGGCTGCATTGAAGGCGTTAAATAACAAAGAAGTAACAAGCCTTGATCATAAGGAATGGCTGGATCAGAGCTGGGCGCGTAAAGCGGACTATCCACTTTGGTACCACCAGAAAGATAAAGATATTGTCCCTCAGTGGCTGGTCAAAAAAGTATATGACTATACACGCGGCGAAGCCGTTGTAACAACCGACGTTGGACAGCATCAGATGTGGGCGGCTCAATATTATCATTTTGATGAGCCGAACCGCTGGGTAACGTCAGGCGGCCTTGGAACCATGGGATATGGTTTTCCGGCAGCGATCGGCGCACAGCTTGCGGATATGGAATCCACTTGTGTTGCTATCGTAGGGGACGGCGGTTTCCAGATGACGCTTCAAGAGCTGTCTGTTCTTCAGGAACGCGGCTTGCCAGTGAAAGTCATCATTGTGAATAATCAGGCTCTCGGCATGGTCCGTCAGTGGCAGGAGAAGTTTTACGACGGTCGTTACTCTTCCTCCATCATTAACACGCAGCCTGACTTTGTAAAACTTGCGGAAAGTTATCAGATTCCTGGTTACTTCATTGACTCACCGAAAACACTTGAAGAGGTACTTCCGGACATCCTTGCCGATGATAAGCCGGCCGTTGTAGATTGCCGAGTACTTCAAAGTGAAAATGTGTATCCAATGATCGCACCAGGTAAAGGACTTCACGAAATGATCGGGGTGAAACCATGAAAAGGATTGTTACTGCGATCGTTCATAATCGCAGCGGCGTATTAAACCGAGTAACAGGGCTGCTGGCTAAGCGGCAGTTCAACATTGAAAGTATATCTGTCGGCCGCACCGAGACAGAGGGCGTTTCCAAAATGACGTTCGTGGTCGATGTGGAAGATAACCGCAAATTGGAACAGCTGACGAAGCAGCTGAATAAACAGATTGATGTCCTGAAGGTTTCCGATATTACAGACAATGCGATTGTCGCCCGGGAACTTGCCCTGGTCAAAGTAATCAGCAACCCGCAGATACGAAGTGAAATCCAGGGCATCATCGAACCGTTCCGCGCTACGATTATAGACGTAAGTAAAGAAAGCGTCACGGTTCAGGTTACAGGAAAGTCCGATAAGGTCGATGCGCTGATTGAACTCTTACGACCTTATGGTGTTAAAGAGCTTGCAAGAACCGGCTTAACCGCCTTCAAACGAGGAAATCAGCCTCAACAAGCAGAAGTAAAATCTTATTCTCTATTAAACTAATTACTCTATTACAGAAAGGAAGATTTTAAATGGCACATGTTTACTACCACAATGATATCCAAGATGAGGTTCTACAAAAAAAGAAGGTTGCCGTTGTAGGCTATGGCTCACAAGGCCACGCTCACGCACAGAACTTAAAGGAAAGCGGTCATAACGTTGTCGTTGGACTAAGAAAAGGGAAGTCCTGGGATAAAGCGGAACAGGATGGACTGGAAGTAAAAGAAGTAGCGGACGCTGTAGCAGACGCAGACGTAGTTATGGTTCTTTTACCAGATGAACACCAGCCGACTGTTTTCGAAGAATCCATTAAGCCGAACTTGAAAGAAAATGCAGCTCTTGCATTCGCACACGGCTTCAACGTTCACTTTAACCAGGTAGTGCCTCCATCAAATGTCGATGTATTCCTGGTAGCTCCAAAAGGGCCGGGACACCTTGTAAGAAGAACATTTGAAGAAGGCGCAGGCGTACCCGCTCTGATCGGAGTCGAGCAGGACGTATCCGGTGAAGCGAAAGAAATCGCGCTAGCTTATGCTAAAGGAATCGGCGGCGGCCGTGCCGGCGTACTGGAAACAAGCTTCCAGGAAGAAACGGAAACGGATCTATTCGGTGAACAGGCGGTACTATGCGGTGGACTAACAAGCCTTGTAAAAGCAGGATTTGAAACCTTGACGGAAGCAGGCTACCAGCCGGAAGTGGCGTACTTCGAATGTATGCACGAACTGAAATTGATCGTTGACTTGATGTATGAAGGCGGACTTGAAGGCATGCGTTATTCCATCTCCGATACAGCTCAATGGGGTGACTTCGTATCTGGCCCGCGTGTCATCAACGAAGATACAAAAGCCCGCATGAAAGATGTACTGCAGGATATCCAGACCGGTAAATTCGCTAAAGGCTGGATCCTTGAAAATAAAGTGAATCGTCCGGAATTCGAAGCTATTAACAACTTGGAGAGCAATCATCCAATTGAAAAGGTGGGTAGAGAACTCCGAGAGTTAATGCCTTTTGTTAAGAAATCTCAATCTAAAGAAAAGGAAGTGGTCTCTCATGGCTCACGTTAACGTATTCGATACAACTCTTAGAGACGGAGAACAGTCAGCTGGCGTAAACTTGGACCGCCTGGAAAAATTGGAGATTGCGAAGCAGCTGGAACGCCTTGGGGTAGACATTATGGAAGCAGGATTCCCTGCTTCCTCCCAGGGAGAATTTGAATCCGTCCGTGAGATTGCGAACACGGTGAGAAACGTTTCAGTAACGGGGCTTGCGAGAGCTCACAAGAAAGATATCGACATTGCCTGGGAAGCTTTGAAAGGCGGAGCAGAACCAAGACTTCACGTGTTCTTGGCCACCTCAGCCATTCATATGACGCATAAGCTTAAGAAAACACCAGATGAAGTGGTGGAAACAGCGGTAGAAGCTGTATCTTACGCGAAAGAGAAATTCCCTCACGTTCAGTGGTCCGCAGAGGATGCGAGCCGAACCGATATCGATTTCCTTGTTCATATCATTGAGAAAGTCATTGATGCCGGCGCTTCCGTGATTAACCTTCCGGATACGGTCGGATATTCAACGCCGGATGAATACGGGCGCATGTTCCGTGAAGTAAGAGAACGCGTTCCGAATATTGATAAGGCTACTCTTTCCGCTCACTGCCATGACGATCTTGGAATGGCTGTCAGCAACTCGATTGCGGCTATTGAAAATGGAGTACGCCAGATCGAAGGGACGATCAACGGAATCGGCGAACGTGCTGGAAACGCGGCACTTGAGGAAATCGGAGTCGCTCTTGAAATCCGTAAAGACCGTTACGATTATCAGACGAACCTTGTTTTGAAAGAGATTAAAAGAACGAGTGATTTGGTCAGCCGTATGACCGGTATGATGGTTCCAGGTAATAAAGCAGTAGTCGGTCGTAACGCCTTTGCTCACGAATCCGGCATTCACCAGGACGGCATGCTGAAAGACTCGTCCACTTACGAAATCATCACACCAGCGATGGTGGGAATCGATTCCAACCGAATGGTGATGGGTAAACACTCCGGCCGTCACGCTTTCAAACAGAAAGCCGAATCAATGGGCTATGAGTTGACGGATGAGAAATTGAAGGAAGCGTTCGAATCCTTCAAGAACTTGACGGCGAAGAAGAAAGAAGTCACCGACGACGATTTGTTTGCTATCCTGACCGATACGCAGACCGAAGACAAAGATCAGCCGAAATACGAGTTGAAAGCCTTCCAGGTTCAATACGGAAGCATCAATCGACCGACAGCCACCGTACTTCTTACCAAACCGGACGGCGAAGAAGTCGAGAAAGCCAATACAGGAGACGGAAGTGTAGAAGCCATCTACAACACGCTGGATGATTTAATCGATGCCGACGTGCATTTGCAGGATTATCAGTTAAGCTCGATTGGAAGAGGACGAGATGCACTGGCAGAAGTGCACGTGCAGCTAACGGTTGATGGTGTAAAAGCTTCCGGACGCGGATCTGCTCAGGATGTTCTTGAAGCATCTGCCCATGCTTTCTTAAACGCCGTAAACCGCACATTATATAGAAAGAACACGGAACCAGTTCAAAAGCAGGTTCAAGTATAAAGGGGGAAATGTTATGAAAAAGCACATTGTACTTTTACCGGGAGACGGGATCGGTCCCGAAGTAGCAAGAGCCGCTAAGCGCGTGCTGGAAGCAATAGCTGAACAACATCAGCACACGTTCACTTTCGAAACGCACAATATCGGAGGAAGCGCCATTGATCAGGACGGCACCCCTTTACCGGAAGATACGATTGAAGCTTGTCATAAAGCGGATGCTGTATTCTTAGGAGCTGTAGGCGGTCCGAAATGGGATGACCTGCCTGGTCATATGCGCCCTGAAAAAGGACTGCTCGGCATTCGTAAGCAGCTGGGACTATTCGCTAATCTGCGGCCGGTAAAGGCGTTCCAGCAGCTCCTCCACGCGTCCCCCTTAAAACATGAAGTCGTCACAGGAAGTGATCTGCTGATCGTAAGGGAATTAACAGGAGGCCTCTATTTCGGGGAACCGAGTGAAAGGCGCAACAACGGCGCGGAAGTCGTCGATACGCTGGCGTATTCGAGACATGAAATCGAGCGCATTGTTGAACAAGCGTTCCAGAGTGCCAGACTTAGAAGAAACCATCTGACCTCTGTGGATAAAGCAAACGTATTAGAATCGAGCCGAATGTGGCGCGAGATCGTTGAAGAGAAGAAGCAGGAGTATCCGGAAGTAACGGTTGAGCATATGCTTGTCGATGCTGCAGCGATGAAGCTGGTAACGAATCCTTCTTACTTTGACGTCATTGTGACAGAGAACATGTTCGGAGACATTTTAAGTGACGAAGCGTCTGTATTAACCGGGTCCCTCGGCATGCTTCCATCGGCCAGTATCCGAAAAGATGGCCTGGGCTTATACGAACCGGTTCACGGATCTGCACCGGACATCGCCGGTCAAAACAAAGCAAACCCACTGGCATCGATCTTATCCGTTGCAATGATGCTGAAGCATTCCTTTAAAATGGAAGAAGAAGCAGAACAAGTTGAGAAAGCCGTACAGGACGTGTTAGCAGCGCGCTACCATACAGCCGACCTTAACATCAGCGGGGGCATTCCGGTCAGCGGAAGTGAACTTGCGAATAAAGTGATTGAACAATTAAGCACGAGTGACACGACTGAAAATATCATGAGGTGCTACGTGTAGTATTCGAAGAAGGGAGCGGTACACATTGAGTCAACCGAAAACAATTATTGAGAAAGTTTGGGATCAGCATGTCGTTCATGAAGAAGAAGGGAAGCCGAACCTCCTCTACATCGACTTGCATCTGATTCATGAGGTCACCTCTCCCCAGGCGTTTGAGGGTCTGCGCCTGAGCGGGAGGAAAGTCCGCCGGCCGGACCTGACGTATGCCACCATGGATCACAACGTGCCGACCATTCACAGGAACGTGATTAAAGATCAGATTTCCAAAAAGCAAATGGAGACACTTAAAGAAAACTGTGAAGAATTTGGTATCAGCCTGGCCGATATTAATCATCCGGATCAAGGGATTGTCCACGTTATCGGGCCGGAACTTGGCTTAACCCAGCCAGGTAAAACCATTGTCTGCGGCGACAGCCACACCTCTACTCACGGAGCCTTTGGTGCACTGGCTTTTGGAATCGGTACGAGTGAAGTGGAACATGTGCTTGCCACCCAGTCAATCTGGCAGGCGCCTCCGAAGACGCTTCAAGTTCATATCGATGGCAAGTTAGGTACAGGCGTAACCGCGAAAGACTTAATTCTTGCTGTCATTGGTCGTTTCGGTGTTCGCTTTGGAACCGGTCATGTGATTGAATATACGGGCGAAGCGATCCGTAACTTGTCCATGGAAGAACGCATGACGATATGCAACATGTCGATTGAAGCAGGCGCAAGAGCGGGATTGATCAGCCCGGATGAGACGACAGTCGAGTACTTGAGAGGAAAACGTTATGTGCCGGCGGGAGAAGAGTTCGATAAAGCTGCCCAGCAGTGGCTTAACCTTGCATCTGATCCAGGCGCACGGTACGATATGGAGCTTGAAATTCATGCCGATGAAATCGAACCGCAGGTAACCTGGGGAACCAATCCTTCTCATTGTGTACCTGTCTCCGCTCAAGTACCGGATCCACTCGATGCCGAAAGTGATGATGAAAAAGACAGCATCGAACGTGCCCTGGAGTATATGGGGCTGGAAGCGAATCAAACCATTCAGTCCATCCCTATTGAACATGTCTTTATCGGTTCCTGCACCAACTCAAGGATCAGCGACTTGAGAAAAGCCGCTGATATTGTGAAAGGCGGCCGCGTCCATGAAGGGATCAGAGCCCTGGTCGTACCAGGCTCCCAATCCGTGAAGCATGCAGCTGAAGAAGAAGGATTGGATAAAATATTTATAGACGCCGGTTTCGAATGGAGAGACGCAGGCTGCAGCATGTGTCTCGCGATGAATGACGACATTGTACCGCCGGGCGAACGCTGTGCCTCAACATCAAACCGGAACTTTGAAGGACGTCAGGGTAATGGAGCCAGAACCCATCTGGTCAGTCCTGAAATGGCAGCAGCTGCTGCACTGGAAGGCCGCTTCGTAGACGTCAGAAAACAGATGAGTACCGTTTAGGAGGGTGAGCAGATGGAACCTTTGAAAAAGCATCACGGAATCGTCTATCCACTGAATCGATCCAACGTTGACACCGATCAGATTATTCCTAAGCAATTTTTGAAGCGAATTGAACGAACCGGGTTTGGGCAGTTTCTTTTTTACAACTGGCGTTTTAACGATGATGGTTCATTGAAAGAGAATTTCTCATTGAATGATCCGAAGTATAATGACGCATCCATCCTGGTGGGAGGTGAAAACTTCGGCTGCGGCTCTTCAAGGGAGCACGCGCCCTGGGCCATTCAAGATTATGGTTTTAAAGTAGTGATTGCTCCGAGTTTTGCGGATATCTTCTATAATAACTGCTTTAAAAATGGAATTCTGCCGATTCAGCTGCCGAATTCTGCAGTAGAGAAATTAATGGAAAAAGCAGAAGATGAAATTTATGGATTATCGGTTGATTTGGAAAAACAAGTCGTTTATGGTAGGGAAATGGAAGTTAATTTTGATATCCAGCCGTATCACAAAGAAATGTTACTCAATGGCTGGGATGAAATCGCGGTCACCTTGACCCACGAAGACAAAATTGACCAATACGAAAATAATACAAAGGGAGTGAAGACGTTGGGGATTTCTTAACGCTAGCTAAAGTGATGGAGGCTCATGAAAAATTACAAGGAGTGGTGCACCGGACTCCGTTAGAGACCTCCTCTACATTTAATCAGCAAGCCGGTCAGCAAGTCTATCTGAAGATGGAAAACCAGCAGAAAACAGGAGCTTTTAAAGTAAGAGGAGCTTCCTATAAAGTAGCCTGCTTATCACAGGAGGAAGCTGAACGAGGGGTTATTGCCGCTTCTGCCGGCAACCATGCCCAGGGCGTCGCTGTAGCCGCCCGTAAAAGAGGGATCAGCGCCCGCATATTCATGCCGGAAGCGACGCCGCGTGCGAAGGTAGAAGCAACCGAAGGGTATGGTGCCACGGTGGTATTGACCGGAGAATCGTTTCAGGAAGCTTATACCGCTGCTCTTTTGGAACAAAAAGAGAGTGGAGCAACTTTCCTTCATCCATTCGACGATTATGACGTGATGGCCGGACAAGCGACGATTGCGGTCGAAATGCTGCAGCAGCAGCCGGACATCGATACGCTGTTTGTGCCCATTGGGGGCGGCGGATTAATCAGCGGCGTGTCCTTTGCAGCTAAGCAGCTGAAACCGGATATTCAGGTGATCGGCGTACAGGCTGCCGAAGCTTCATGCGTCTATAATTCTTTCTATAAGAATGGACCTGAAAAATTAACATCAGTCGCTACCATTGCTGATGGGATTGCCGTCAAGGAAAAAGGAAAACTTACCTATCCTTGTATCCAGAAGTATGTGGATCAGGTAATCACCGTAGAAGAGCATGAAATCGCTCAAACGATGCTTCACTTGCTGGAACGTGAAAAAACACTGGTGGAAGGTGCGGGAGCCTCTGCATTAGCAGGAGCCCTGTATCATCAACATCAATTTGAAAGTAAACAGGCGGGTGTGATTGTAAGTGGAGGAAATATGGACATTTCCAAACTTCCTTCCATCTATCAAGCAGCGCGCCCAAAGCAAGCCGCGTTGGTTTAAGAAGATAAGTGTAAAGGAACAGATGCTCCGGACGGGGCATCTGTTTTTTTAGTTGCCAGTCTTCTGTGCGGTTTTATCGTTAGGCTCCCGCTTGGGTGAGGCTAGGTTACGAAATCTATTTGTATAGGAAAGTAAATCGTCCCGTAAAAATCTTCGAGGCTGCTTGTGCAGCTGCTGTAATTGAGCCGTGCGTGGCTGGGATAGGGCCGTGCGCGGCTGAGATTGAGCCGTGCGTGGCTGGGATTGTGCCGTGCGCGGCTATGATTGTGCCGTGCGTGGCTGAGATTGTGCCGTGCGTGGCTGAGATTGTGCCGTGCGTCGCTGGGATTGAGCCGTGCGCGGCTGTGATAGAGCCGTGCGTCGCTGGGATAGGGCCGTGCGTGGCTGTAATTGGGCCGTTCGCAACTAAAACCGGGCCATGCTCCCCCACAAGGAAGGACGGCAAGGTAGGCTATTGATTACCATTGACAGTGGGGGAGGG
>NZ_JBAPTY010000404.1:0-3357 GCF_049282395.1 Halobacillus sp.
AGTTTCAGTTTCTTAGGCTGATATTCCAGCAATTCCGTCACTAATTCCGCTGTTGACGAAGCATATGGCTCCATATAGACAAGCGTAGGATCAGAGATAAACTCTTCTGCCCGGCGGTGGTGGTCAATTACGACCACATGCTCGGTTTTGGAAAGTAATTTCTCTTCCATGACTAAGGAAGGCTTATGCGTATCCACCACTACCAGCAAGGAGTTATTCGTCACCATTTCCAGAGCATCTTCCGGCGGGATAAAGTACTGCCACAGCTCTTCATCCTGCTCAATTTCTTCAATCATACGCTGAACGCCCGTATCAATATCATTTGGGTCAAGTACAATTGCTGCCTGTTTATCATTAGCCTGAGCAATTTTCAAAATCCCGATGGAAGCCCCGACCGAGTCCATATCCGGTGATTTATGCCCCATAATCAGCACTTTTTCACTTTCCTGGACCAATTCTTTCATGGCGTGGGAAATAACACGGGCACGAACACGTGTCCTTTTTTCCATTGGATTCGTCTTACCGCCATAGAACCGTACTTTTCCTGTATCATCCTTGATCGCAACCTGATCACCGCCGCGCCCGAGAGCAAGATCGAGGCTGGACTGAGAGAGTTCTCCCAGTTCCGGGAGACTGATCGGACCAACGCCTATACCGAAACTGAGCGTAAGAGGCACGTTCTGATCTGTGATCAACTCACGTACATCATCAAGAATTTCGAATTTGGCTTTTTCTAATTTTTTCAGAATTTCGTGGTTCATGACCGCCACAAAGCGTTCTTGAGAGGTACGCTTTAAGTAAATTCCATAATTCCCAGCCCATCTATTTAAAATAGAGGTAACTTGAGAGTTTATATGACTCTTGGCCGTATCATCCATCCCCTGCGTAATTTCTTCATAATTATCCAGGAATATAATGGCCAGAACGGTTTGTTCGTTTTTATAAAGATTATAAATCTCCGTTTGTTTTGTACGATCAAATAAATAGAGCAACCGTTCATCTTTTTTAATAATTGTCTGAAGTTTGTAGTCCCCTACTGTAATCCAGACTTCCCTCTCATCTTCTTTAATAGGTGCAATTAACTGGTCAGATAATTGCTTAAGAGATTTACCTACGATGCTGTCATCCTTTGTAAACCTATTCATATAAGGGTTAGCCCATTCAATTTTATAGTTTTCACTAAACAAAATAATTCCAATAGGCATCTCAAGCAGCGCCTCTTCCCCTACTTTTTTCACCCGGTAGGAAAGAGTCGATATATATTCTTCCGTTTCGTTAATCATGTTCTGCTCAGTTCGGACACTGTAGAAGATAGAGGCTGCTAAAAACAGCGTCATCATCATCCCAAGCGTCCACTGATAATACCAAATAAAGGCAAGCAGGACTAAGGAAATCACATAAATAATCCATAAGTGTCCGCTCATCGTTGGCTTTTTAAAAAAGTTAGGCATTCCATTCAGCTCCTACCATCTTATACGAGCTCATTTCTTTCCTTTTATCCGTTCTCTAAGAGAAAATCCTATATCAATTATACCTAAGATTCGCACAAGATACAGTAAGATTTGTGGAAGTAAAAGGCAAATCACGACAATTACAACTGGTATGGCCTTTGACCATTTCTTCACTTCTGCATAGTAAAAGATAAAAGAGAACCCTTGCAATACTAGCAGACTGCCGGCCAACGTGTATACGTTGATCGATCCCAAGTAGAGCAATCCTTCTTCATTCGTAGGAATATAGGTTAAAATCAACGCGAAGAAGTAATACCATAAAACTGCGGTCGGCAGCTTAAATTCTTTAAATGGAGGAAAACGGAATTGTTTTTTATCCACTCGGTTAATCACTTTATACGTCAGCCACTGGCTGATGAAAGCAAACACAATCCCTGTCATAACCAGAATACTTGGAATAATATCCGGCAAAAATTCAACCGTTTCACGTAAAGCTTCTAATGAAGCTTCTGTATTCTCCCCTCCGAGCATTCCCGGAAGCATATTATTCGTCCTGGTGAAGGCCTCGTCTAGACTCGTGCTGATCTGTTCTCCCCAGTTAACACCGAACAGTAACTGAGAAGCCAGATAAATACCGGCTGCGCCAATACTGAAGCCGACTGACCCAAAAGCCCATGCCTCCAAAGAAGATTGTTTATTATACAGGGCTCCGCCTAAGAAGACCCCGCCAACCCCTGCTAATAAAGTGAACATTGAAAAAACGGGCCCAAATAGCAAGGTAAACAATAAGGCAGCTGTAAACATTAAAGCTCCTGCTTTCCAGCCATGCCGATAGCTGTAAAATATGAAAGGAATGGGAAGCGTAAATAACAGGACAGGTCCAAGCCAGATTGGCATGAAAATAATTACCAATAACAATAGCAGATAAACGCCTGTCATTAAAGCCCCTTCCGTAATTCTTTTTGTGTCATTCATTTCCAGAAACACCTCTATTTCTATCTTCCAACTACTAGCTTATCTATTTTAACATATATCGTTTTTCCTATTCTTCTCATTCTTCTTATAGAAAGTGACGATTTTGGTAGAAATGTCTGTTGTCTGATATGATTAAATGTAATATTGCGAATTTTAGGAGGATGATCATGCGGACTGACTATCATGTACACATGGCCGAAACCGGTAACCTTGAGGTCGATTATTTAAAAACTTACATTGAAAAAGCGAAAGCAGAAGGAATACAAGAGCTGGGCATTTCCGAACACGCCTACTTTTTTCAAGAGACGAGACCTATCCTCTCAAATCCGTGGGTGGAAAACCGCCGCACGCTCGATTTCAGTACTTATCAGAATATGTTTGACCAGGCTGAAAAGGAAGGACTGACGATCAAAATGGGCATTGAAATGGATTATATGCCCGGCAAAGAAAAAGAGATGGAAGCTTTTATTTCTGAGCATCCTTTTGACTATGTGATTGGCTCCGTACACTGGATTGATGAGTGGGGGATTGATCTTGCTACTTTCCGTGATGAGTATGAGAAAAGGGATCTCTATGAAGTCTACCGCCAATACTTTGACCGCGTCGTTACGCTTGCAGAGTCCGGCTTATTTGATTTTGTCGGTCACATTGATGTTATTAAAGTGTTTGGCTACCGTCCTGACGACCAGGAATTCCTTCGTGAACAGTATAAACGAGCAGCTGAAGCATTGGCTTCTACAGGTACATGTATTGAAATCAGTACGGCTGGTCTCAGAAAACCGGTAGGAGAAATGTACCCGGATCCTGAACTGCTGCAAATTTGTAAAGATGCTGGTGTTGGAATCGTTCTCTGTTCCGATGCTCATAAACCGGATCATGTAGGGCACCGGTATGAAGAGGCCGTGGAGCTGGCAAAGTCTGCTGGATATGA
>NZ_JBAPTY010000405.1:0-1711 GCF_049282395.1 Halobacillus sp.
AACTGATTTTTATGATGTCTTCTTCGGCATCTTCAGAGCTAACCTCAGACATTTCCGTGGTATCTTTCGTAGACTTTTGATCAGTAGAACGTGATGTAACAAGAAGCAGGGACAGAATTAAAATAAAGCTGGAGCAGGCAAGTAAAATAAAAAAGGTTTGTCGTTTCATATAATAAAACGCCTCCTATCCATCTATTACCCCAATAAATGAAAAATTATCCATTTTTAATAGTAACAGCCTATCTTGTGTCGTTATCTCCATAGACTTGAGGATATAGATAGCGAGCATATACCTTGAAGTTGAGATATCCCCACCTTATGATGTGGAAGTAGACCAATAGGAAAGGGAGTGGAATCATGAAGTTTGAACATCTATTCTCAGATATACATCTAAAAAATGTGTCCTTAACCAATCGCTTCGTCGTGGCACCTATGACGCGGATCAGTGCTTTCGATAACGGTCATGCGAATGAAAAGATGAGACGTTATTATGAAAGGTTCGCTAAAGGCGGCTTCAGCACGATTATCACAGAAGGCATTTATACGGATGAAAAGTACAGCCAGGGCTATTACAATCAACCGGGGCTTGCGAATGATGAACAGATGAAAACCTGGGAACCTGTAGTGGAAACGGTCCATCAAGAAGGTGCTCACTTAATTGCCCAGCTCATGCATGCTGGTGGACAAAGTCAGGGCAACGCCTATACAGAAGAGACGATTGCTCCTTCAGAAAACGCACCAAAAGGCGAACAGCTAGGTTTTTATGGTGGTTCTGGTCCCTTCCAGACACCAAAGAAAATGACGGAAGAAGATATTAAACAAGCGAAAGAATCATTTGTACAAAGCGCACGGAGGGCTAAGAGCGCAGGTTTTGATGGCGTAGAGCTTCACGGCGCGAACGGATACCTACTTGACCAATTCTTAACCGATTATCTGAACGATCGGGAGGACCAGTATGGCGGTTCTGTTGAAAATCGCCTCCGCTTGTTCATTGAAATTATTCAAGATGTCCGCGCAGCTGTGGGCGAAGAGTTCATGGTAGGGATTCGCATGTCTCAAATAAAAGTATCAGACCCTGAACACAAATGGGCCGATGGCGAGGATGAAGCTGAGTACATTTTTTCAACCCTCGGAATGAGCTCTCTCGACTATATCCACGTGACAGACGGAGACGGTGCCGCTCCTTCGTTCGGAACGGACAGCCGTACGTTAGCTCAGGCAGCGAAAGACTTCAGCGGACTTCCTGTCATCGCGAATGGAAAACTAGGCGACCCTGTGAAAGCCGAAAAAGTACTGGAAGGCAAACAGGCCGATCTAATCTCGCTAGGTACCAGTGCGCTTGCCAATCCGGATCTTCCGAATAAAGTTCAGCTTGGGCAGGACTTGAACGAATTCGATTTCGAATCTACATTATTGCCTCAAGCTGACATCAAGGATCATGAATTACAAGTGGAACTCGTGAAATAGTAAAACGGCTCTCCTCGAGAGCCGTTTTTTTGTACCATTTACTAATCTTTTTCTGTTACGGTTGACTGATTTTTCATATAAGATTTATTGAAGTATAGGGCCGGTTACTGTAAGACTGAGATAATTTGGGTCCGTTACGATATTTGGAGAAGGGCTGGTGGGGAAATAGCTCACTTTCCTATGGGGGAACGGTGAGCTTCCTCGCTCGTTTCACTCCCTGCGGGATCTCACCTAGTTCCTTCTC
>NZ_JBAPTY010000406.1:0-1618 GCF_049282395.1 Halobacillus sp.
AATTATGGCCTTTATGAAATAGAAAATGAAGATGTTCATGATTGTGTAAGTACAATGGACCAATGTTACCGGTATCTCTGTGAATATTGCGAGCATTGATAATAAAGGAGATGTGCTGATCATTCACGAGATACGGATAACGGATCACATGTTTTCAGCCTGATGTGTTCACGTTTGAGAGACCCCTTCATCTCTTGTAAAATAACTCATTAGTGAATTTAAGAGGAAACAGGGTGTTAGATGTGACTAAATATATTGTTGTGGGCGCAGGGATTCTTGGTGCTTCAACGGCTTACCACTTAGCAAAAACAGGTGCTGAGGTAACTGTCGTGGACCGAGAAGATCAGGGACAGGCTACGGAAGCAGCTGCGGGAATTGTATGTCCGTGGCTTTCCCAGCGTCGAAATAAAAAGTGGTATCAGCTTGTTAGAGGAGGGGCTAAGTACTATCCAGACTTAGTTCAATCGCTGGAAGGTGATGGAGAAACAGAAACAGGGTACAAGAGAGTCGGAGCAATTAGTTTGCATACCGATGAAGATAAGCTTGATAAGATGGTAGAACGGGTGCTAAAACGAAGGAAGGAAGCGCCTGAGATCGGAGAAGTAACAAGACTCTCTCCAGCAGAAACGTACAAGCTTTTTCCGGTATTATCAGAGGAATATGGAGCGGTCCATGTAAGTGGAGGTGCCCGAGTGGATGGGCGCTTAATGAGAGATGCTCTGCTTCGTGCAGCCGAGAAACACGGAGCTGTTCAGATCAAAGGAGAAGCTTCGCTTGTATATAAAGGGGAAGATAAAGGTGTGCGGGTGAATAGTGAGTTCTACTCTGCAGATCAAGTGATCGTGACAGCAGGTGCCTGGGCGAAAGAGTTGTTTACTCCTTTAGGCATTGATTTTAAGGTTACGTTCCAAAAGGCTCAAATTGTCCATTTAAAACTTCCGGACAAGGATACAAGTGAGTGGCCTGTGGTTATGCCGCCGACCAATAAGTATTTGTTATCGTTCGGCGGAGGTCGAATTATCGCTGGATCTACACATGAAGATGATACGGAATTTGATCATCGGACGACAGCGGGAGCGGTTCATGAAATTTTTGACCAAACACTCAGCTACGCACCCGGCTTATATAAGAGTTCCCTTCTTGAGACGCGTGTAGGGTTCCGGCCGTTTACGCCGGGATTTCTTCCGGTGTTTGGTTATGTGCCAGAGCACCCCGGTCTGCTGGCAGCTAACGGTCTTGGGGCATCTGGATTAACTTCCGGTCCATTTCTGGGAGCTGAACTTGCAAAACTTGCTCTAGGTCAGGAAACAGAGCTTGATCCGGCTGACTATGATCTCTCAGAAGCGATAGAGATCATGAACTAGAACGAGCGATGATTCCAGGAGTTCACTGTTCACGCTCACTAGAGAAAACATCTATTACATTTTGCAATAAAAAGACCAAATCACAACGTGATTTGGTCTTTTTCAGCTTGTTGAGAAACAATACTTTAATGAAGTTTTAAACCTATTTTTTTACATTTACTTTTTATGTATGCGTGATTATACAGTTGAATAGAGAGTATCTTACTCTCTTTTTATCAATAGGAGAACCATTTTCTTTATATTTTGTGCAGTGG
>NZ_JBAPTY010000407.1:0-7810 GCF_049282395.1 Halobacillus sp.
CCGTAAAGACCTAGAACCATCCAGCCTACACCAATAAAACGGGCTTTCGGAACATCTTTAGGTGAACGAAGGGCCATGAAACGTACAAGAATGTGGGGCTGCCCGAAATAACCAAGACCCCAGGCTAGAGATGAAATAATAGCTAATGCGCCTACTCCCTGTACCATGTTCAAGTGAGCCGGGTCGATTTGACCAACAGCGTCGACGGCGTTATTCCAGCCTCCCATTTCAGAAATAGCTACAATTGGCACGGCAATTAGAGCCAGGAACATAAGGATACCCTGAACAAAGTCTGTCCAGCTTACAGCCAGGAATCCTCCAAGGAAGGTATATGATATCGTTACAATAGCTCCAAGCCAAAGAGCTTGTGTATAGCTTAATGCAAAGGAAGCTTCGAACAGCTTCGCGCCGGCAACCATACCGGAAGAGGTGTAGAATGTGAAGAATAGTAAAATAACAGCTGCGGAAATTACACGCAGAATGTGGGATTTATCACGGAAACGGTTTTCAAGATAGTCCGGTACCGTAATGGAATCGTTCGCCACTTCTGTAAAGACACGCAGACGGCGGGCAACAAACTGCCAGTTTAGATAAGCACCAATAGCGAGACCTACACCAATCCACGCCTCGGATAAACCGGATGCGTAAATAGCACCTGGAAGACCTAATAGCAACCAGCCACTCATATCAGAGGCACCGGCACTAAGTGCGGCTACTCCTGGACCGAGACGGCGGCCGCCTAATACATAGTCAGATAAATCACTTGTTAAACGATATGCGGCAAAACCGATACCAAGCATACCAATTAGATAAATAATAAACGTTATTAACGTTGCTGTACTCATGTTTTTTTAGTCGCTCCTCTCAGTAAATAGTGTAATAATGGATAAGATAATTAAGATAGGCATAGGGACAAACAACCAGAACCAGGTTGCCCCTGAAATGGAATATGAAGCAGCTGCAGTCGCTAGTTCAAACACATTTTCACCTCCTGTATGTCGTAATATGCACTCCTATGCAATAGTTTTTACTTGTGATACATAAGTCATAGAAGTCTCAAAAGTCAAACACAAGTACAACTATATCATAGTATAATTACAAGAACATTGCAAAAATTGAGACATATTCTCGATTATGAATTTTTATGCGTAAATATTGTATTTATATACACATATTCGCTGAAATAACTATAAACATTCATTAAATTTTTTTAATTTTATTGGTGTGTTTACCATTTTTTATCTATTTCTTCTCTTTTGCTGCTACATGTAGTATGCTCCATTTTCTAAAAAAAACCCATTCTCCGCTTTTTTTATCGCAGAGAATGGGTTTAATCATGATTTACAGCATTTCAGAGGTGGTCTTACCTTGCATATGATGATACAAATAGTCAGGGCCACCGGCTTTGGAGTCGGTACCGGACATATTAAAGCCTCCAAATGGATGGTAGCCGACAATCGCAGCCGTACATCCGCGGTTAAAGTATAAGTTTCCAACATGGAAATCTTCTCTGGCCTTCTCAATGTGCTGACGGTTATTGGTAATAACAGCACCGGTAAGCCCATAATCTGTGTTGTTGGCAATTTCCAATGCTTCATCAAAAGAAGAAGCTTTCATAAACCCTAACACAGGACCAAAGATTTCTTCCTGCATAATCGTACTGTCAGGATCCAGATCTGCGAAGACGGTTGGCTCAATAAACCAGCCTTTGCTGTTATCGCCTTTTCCTCCCGCCATCAGCTTCCCTTCTTTCTTGCCAATTTCAATGTAATTAAGAATCTTGTCATACGCCCCCTGATCAATGACCGGCCCCATGTACGAGCGGTTATCAGCAGGATTGCCATGACTGACTTCATTCTTTGTTTTCTGGACGACACGCTCGAGCAGCTCATCGTACACAGCTTTATGGGCGACCACGCGGGAGCATGCCGAACACTTTTGGCCGGAGAAGCCAAAAGCAGAATAGGTAATGGCGTCAGCGGCCAGTTCGAGGTCGGAATCTTCATCAACGATGATCGTATCTTTACCGCCCATTTCAATGATGGTGCGCTTCAGCCACTTTTGACCTTCATGGACTTTAGCCGCGCGTTCGAAGATTCGGGTACCAACTTCACGGGATCCAGTGAAACTGATAAATCGAGTCCGAGGGTGGTCTACAAGGTAATCCCCCACTTCTTTTCCGCTCCCCGGAATATAATTAATGACTCCGGCAGGAAGACCGGCTTCCTCAAGGACCTCCATCATTTTATAAGCAATAATAGGTGTGGAGCTTGCGGGTTTGAGTAAAACCGTGTTTCCGGATACCATAGCTGCGACGGTGGTACCGCACATGATCGCAAACAAAAAGTTCCACGGAGAAATAACCACGCCTACACCAAGCGGGATGTAATGGAATCGGTTATTTTCAATTGGACGGGAATTGATTTCTACGCCTTTATCAATATCAAGCATCTGACGAGCGTAGAACTCCATAAAATCGATGGCTTCCGCTGTATCGGCGTCTGCTTCTTTCCACGGCTTTCCGCCTTCTTTAACAAGATGAGCTGTAAACTCATGCTTACGCCGGCGGACAATGGCTGCGGCACGGAATAGGATGTCAGCACGGAACGAAGCTTTTGTTTTGCGCCACCAGCTAAAGGTCTCGTCGGCAATTCTATGCGCTTTTTCTGCGAGATCCTGGTTTGCTTTTGCGACGTACCCAATTACTTCTTTCTTATCTGCTGGATTCACCACTTCAATTTTGTCATCGGTCATAATCCGTTCGCCGCCGATAATCAAAGGATACGTCTTTCCTAACTCTGCTTCCACCTGCTTAAGAGCAGATTCAAGTGCTCTGCGATTCTCTTCAATACTGAAATCGGTAAATGGTTCATGTTTGTAAGGGACCACCATGGTTACCCGCCTCCTAAAGGAATAAATACATACAGACGCCGGATAATTTTTCGAAAATTACCACGGCTTTTCCAAAGCTTATTTTACCGCAACTTCATCTCTTCCACAAATCAAATAACCGCAAATAATCTGATTTAGCTTAATTTGAATACTTAAACTAAATACAACTCTTCACATAGCAAATTTTCGTCCATATAAGTATAGTAAATCGAATTTGCTCGAAATTTGCATATCTCTAAATACAAAAAAGCCGCGTCGATGTTTAGCATCCACGCGGCCCAAGATATTTATTCATAGATATGAACGAAAGGTTCCTCTTTGCCAGCCTGCTGGACAATGAGGCTTTCCTGTTGATCCATACTGTTAATTTTTACTTCTACATCATAGTGGTCCGGGAACATTTCAACTACCAGACCGTACACATACTGAGTGAATCCGACCACTTCTGACTGGGAGCGGAACTGGATCGGAATATCAATAGACACTTGCTGAAGTTCATTATCCACATAAAATCCGTTGGCAATCATCCCTACGAAGTTCGGGAAGTAATCAGATACTTCCTCTCGGAAATCCGAGAATATCTGCGAATCTTCAAAGTAGTCATTCTCCGCTTCCTTCGAAGGGAAAAGGACGTGTTTTTCATTAATGTCTTTCCAGTCACCAATGGATGAAGAAGAGCCTTTCACCATTGTTTTGGTTAAAAATTGACCAGGAACCTTGGAGCTTGCTTCTTCCTCTTCATAAAGAGCAAATACCACTGGTACGTTTTTCAGCTGATCCCGTTCTCGCAGTCGCTTTAGAATCGTTCCAGCATACTCTTTTCCCTTTTTCAAAAGCTCTTCTGTGGAATGGTCTTCTTTATAATTCCTTCCTTCCGCAGTGAAGTTGTAAACGGTTCGTAAGGAAATACCAATGGTTATTCCTTCCAATTCCACGACATCATCATTTTTTTTAACCAGGTAATCCTGCTCCACAATGTTCGATATATATTTAGGGTTTTCACGGAACTGTTCAGCTGTTGCTTCGTCTTCGATAAGTTCCGGGTTCAAACCTCCTTCATTGTGCCTCTCATCGTATCTACCCAGCCAGTCAAACACTGTATCTCCACTAAGAAACTGTCCAGGCTGAAAAAAGTATTCCTCCGGATCGTAGTATTCCTTAGAATGCCGCCTGAGGCCTTGCTCAAACTCGGAGATGTCCATCCGGTTCCCCATCTGATTTACCGTGACCGACCGGGCTTTTGAAACTTTGGAACGGTCTTCCGATAAAATCATGCGGTACGTTTCTTCCGATATGCTATGATTCGGAATGATCGCCTGATTACTGTCCTTATCTTTTGTTTCCTGAATGACTTCATCTTTATTATCAAACACTGGCGTACACGCGCTAACCAAAAGCAATGAACCAACCAACAGTGCATGCCACTTCCTCATGTATCCCACTCCCCATGTAATTACGTGAAACGATGATCTTCCGTGAATTGTGCCGGGCTTTCCTGCCTGTCCCCAAAGCTCCACTCGTTTCCATTAGAGGAGTGGCGCCTGTCTGTTTTACTCCGGCTGAGATACCGCTTGTTTAAACTGCTCTTCGTTCCATATCTCTACACCCAGCTCTTCTGCTTTTGTGTACTTCGAGCCGGCATCTTCCCCAGCAATCAGGATATCCGTCTTCTTACTGACACTTCCCGTGACGTTTCCGCCCAGCTCTTCCACAATACTCTTAATATCCGATCGTTTGTATTCTTCCATCTTTCCTGTAATGACGACCGTTTTGTCTGCAAACGGAGAGTCCGCAGGTGCTTCCTGCTTCCTTGCTCCTTTATACGCCATATTAATCCCCAACCGCTTTAATTCTTCCAGTAACTGGATGACCTGAGGTTTATCAAAATATCTTGCGATTGATTCCGCCATTTTCTCGCCGATTTCTGGAATGCCTTCGAGCGTTTCGGCATCAGCAGCTGCTAAATCATCCATATGGCCGAACTCCTGCGAGAGGGTATTGGCCGCTTTTGTGCCCACATAGCGGACACCAAGCCCGAATAACAAGCGTTCCACTGAATTTTCCTTCGAGATTTCAATGGAATTTAATAAGTTCTGGACCGATTTTTCACCCATGCGTTCTAGCTTCAATAGTTCTTCTCGTTCCAGCTTGTACAGGTCTGCGATGGTATGGATCAGCTTTTCTCTGAACAGCTGAGCGATGACTTTCTCCCCAAGACCTTCAATATCCATCGCATTGCGGGATACGAAGTGGATGAGAGCCTCCCTGAGCTGAGCCGGACAGTTCGGATTGATGCAGCGTAAAGCTACTTCCTCTTCTAAACGAACGAGCTTGCTTTCGCATTCTGGACACACTTCCGGCATATGGTACGGTTCTTCTTCACCGCTTCGCTCATCCACCACGACACGAACCACTTCTGGTATGATGTCGCCAGCTTTCTTTATAACAACGGTGTCGCCAATGCGAATATCGCGTTCACGTATCAGGTCCTCATTGTGAAGAGAAGCACGCTGAACGGTTGTGCCCGCTACTTTAACCGGTTCTAAAATCGCGGTAGGCGTCACCACTCCAGTACGGCCCACACTCAGTTCAATATCTTTAAGAGTCGTAATCGCCTCTTCAGCCGGGAACTTATAAGCCGTCGCCCAGCGCGGGCTTTTAGCGGTAAAGCCAAGCGTGTCCTGCTGATCCAGACGGTCAACCTTAATGACGATGCCGTCAATTTCATAATCGAGGTCCTGGCGTTTTTCTACCCAGCTATGAACATAGTCGATTACTTCCTCGATATCGTTACACTTTTTCCATTCCGGATTCGTTTTAAGCCCGAGCTTCTCCATTTGCTCGAGACGTTCACTATGGGCCTCGGAGGACTCATCCTGCCATTGGCCAATTCCGTAAAGAAAAATATCCAGATTACGCTTCGCCGCAATTTTTGGATCAAGCTGGCGCAAAGAACCCGCTGCTGCGTTTCTCGGATTGGCGAAAGGCTCATCTCCGCGTTCTTCACGCGCTTCATTCAAAGCGTTGAAGGATTGCTTCGGCATATACGCTTCGCCACGGACTTCAAGCGTCTCCGGCTGCTTCAGCCTGAGTGGTATATTCCGAATCGTGCGAAGGTTTTTCGTAATATCTTCACCGGTCGTCCCGTCGCCTCGGGTGGCTCCCCGGACGAACACGCCCTCCTCGTAGCGGAGGGAAACGGCGAGCCCGTCTATTTTTAATTCACATACATAGCTGACGTCTTCGTCAGTTCCCCCGCGCACCCGTCGGTCGAAATCGCGCAGTTCCTGGTCGTCAAAAGCATTACCAAGACTCAGCATCGGCACGTCGTGCTGCACTTTTACAAATGCATCGAGCGGCGCACCGCCGACACGCTGAGAAGGAGAATCTGCTGTTTGAAAATCAGGAAACTCCTCCTCCAGCTCAATCAGCTCCTGCATCTTTTGATCATATTCGTAGTCAGGAACGCTTGGAGCATCGAGCGTATGATATTCATGGCGGTAATGTTCTAGTTCTTCTCTTAGGGTATCTATCTTTTTCTTTGCTTCATCTGCGTTCATAACCATCCACTTCCTTACGCTTTCGTAATCGGTGCATACCGGGCGAGTAGTCGCTTAATACCGGTTGGAGCTGGAAAAGCAATATCAAGCTCCATTGCATCTCCTTCACCCTGTACATTTACGACGGTTCCTTCGCCCCATTTTTTATGGGCAGCTTTATCACCAGGGTTCCAGGTGATTTTCTCCCCGCCTGTAGATTCTTTCGGCTGCGTTTTCTTCGCGGCCCGCTTCTTCGGCTGCGGTGCAGAGGCCTCCTGGGCTCCAGCAGGCTCGCGTTTTTTATTGAAGAATGGCAGCTCTTCCGGCTCTTCTTTACCTTCTACGAGATCCTCAGGAATTTCATTGATAAAACGGCTGATTGGATTCATATTCGTGCGGCCATATAACGTACGCATTTTCGCATGGGTAATGAACAGCTGTTTCTCTGCTCTGGTAATGCCTACATAAGCGAGACGGCGCTCTTCTTCCATTTCCGATTCTTCCATCAAGGCGCGGCTGTGCGGAAATACATTCTCTTCCATTCCTATTAGGAATACGAGCGGGAATTCAAGTCCCTTGGCCGAGTGAAGCGTCATGAGGGTAACCGTGTCATCACTACTAGGGTCTTCATTCATGGAATCGATATCCGCAATCAGGGCAAGATCTGTTAAAAAGGCGATAAGTGTCTTATCTTCACTGTTTTCTTCAAAGTTCTTCGTGACCGATTTGAACTCTTCTATATTCTCAAGACGGCTTTGCGCCTCTATACTTTTCTCATTCTTCAGCATTTCTTCATATCCCGTTTTCGTAATGACATCCTGGACCATATCGGTGGCCGACAGAAATTCCTGCTGCTGGGTCCAGTTCTGGATCATTTTACGGAAAGCCATGATCGCCTTGGCTGCTTTTGCACTGACGCCAACGAAATCGACTTCCGCTGCCGCTTCATATAAAGAAATATCATGGTCAGCCGCGTAAGCCATCATCTTATCCATACTCGTCTTACCGACGCCGCGCTTCGGTTCATTGACCACACGCTGGAAACTAAGATCATCATTTGGATTCGCGATCAGACGCAGATAAGCCAGCATGTCCTTGATCTCTTTACGATCGTAGAACTTCGTGCCGCCAATCATCTGGTAAGGTACCCCGGCTTTTACAAAGGTCTCCTCAATGGTACGGGACTGGGCGTTGGTACGGTATAGAATAGCTGCATCTTTATATTGAAAACGTCCCTGTCTGATGAGATCCTCAATTTTATCCGTCACAAACAAGGCTTCCTCACGCTCGGTATTCGCCTGATGGTAATGGATTTTATCGCCGCCGTCATTATCCGTCCAAAGCCGCTTCGGCTTGCGTCCGCTGTTATTATCAATCAC
>NZ_JBAPTY010000408.1:0-29482 GCF_049282395.1 Halobacillus sp.
ATCTTTCGTTCAAGTAAATGGGAAAGAGCGGTAGCCGCGTGTCCAGCTCCTATGTTGCCCACTTCCTTAAGTACATCTAATTGAACAGCTGAAAATCGATCACTGAATGTCATAGATTTATACTTCAGCCTTTTTCAGGTCATGTACCTCTTCAAGAGACAGCACCTTCTCAAGATTCAAAAGAACCAGCAATCGTTGTTCAAGATGGACTACTCCCTGTATAAATTCTAAACCTTCAGTACCTATCGCTTCAGAAGAAGGCTCAATTAATTCCTGATTGATATCAAGAACATCATTAGCTCCATCAACAATTAACCCGACAGCCAGGTCACCTATTTTAGCTGTAATAATTCTGGTTTGCTCAGTCATTCTGGTGTTTTCCATTCCTAATCTTTCACACAGGTCAATTATAGGAGTAACAACTCCTCTTAAGTTAATCACTCCTTTTACAAATGGAGCCGTTCCAGGGACTCGGGTGATCGGCATAATTTTCTCAATGGAACCTGCCTGATGAACAGGAATGGTATATTCTTCCTCGTTTAGCTGAAAGACAATTACCTTTAAAAAAGAGCTCATTTCTTCCATTATCATTCCTCCTCTATTTAATAAGTGTATGAGTATCAAGAATTAATGCTACTTGACCATCCCCTAAGATGGTGGCACCTGAAATTGCATATGCCCCGCTCAAGTAGTCACCGAGGGATTTTAATACGACTTCCTGCTGTCCAATAAAGGAATCTACAACAAGACCTGCCATTTTATCTCCTTTCCTAACAATAACCAGAGAATGATATTCATCCTCTTCGTATGATGAGGGTACTTCTAACACCTCTTCTAAAAAGACGAGCGGAACTACTTTCCCTCTAAAGTCGATCACTTGTCTTCTATGAGCTAACATAACGTCTTCTTTCTTAACAATGGCAGTTTCAATTATCGAACCAAGTGGAATCGCAAACTTCTCCTCATGCACTTCTACAAGCATGACAGAAATGATGGATAGCGTAAGAGGAAGTTGCACGGAAAAAATACTGCCTCGGTCAATCTCAGAATCTACTGTAATGGTACCACCCAGCGATTCGATTGTACTTTTAACTACGTCCAGCCCGACCCCTCGGCCGGATACATCAGAAATCGTCTCGGCGGTCGAAAAACCACTTTCCATTATTAATTCATAAACTTGTTTATTGTTCATGTTTAGAGCCTGGTGTTCTGTAACTACATGGTTACTTACCGCTTTTCGAATGACCTTATCCCGGTTAATCCCTGCACCATCATCTGCTATTTCTATAAACACATGATTGCCGCTATGGTAAGCCTTTAACTCCAGTTTTCCCGAAGGGTCTTTTCCTTTTCTTTCTCTTTCCGCTGGACTTTCTATTCCATGATCAAGAGCATTGCGGATTAAATGAACAAGAGGGTCTCCAACTTCATCGATAACGGTTCGATCAAGTTCTGTGTCTGCCCCAACTATACTCAAGCTCACTTGTTTACTTAGATCTCTGGAAAGCTGCCGCACCATGCGAGGGAAACGATTAAAAACTTGTTCCATCGGCACCATTCTCATATTAAGAATAATACTTTGCAAATCCCCTGAAATCCTTGACATGTGTTCCACCGTTTCCTGAAGTGCAGCGTGTTTTAATTCACTTGAAATTTGCTCCAGTCTTCCTTTATCAATAACAAGTTCCTCAAACAAATTCATCAGTACATCCAATCGATCTATATTTATACGTATCGTTTTATTACCAGTCTGCTTTTGATTTGTTTTTTCTGAAGTTACTGAAGCTATTTTCTCTTCAGATTTTATGTTGTTCTCAGGTGCTGAAGGATCGTTTTCGTCCGGATAAGGTAATTCAGGTGAGCGTGAGTCGATCAGGAATTCAGCGACCGCAACTCTCTCTATTTCCGAAACTTTATGTATCTTTTTTTCTACTTCTTCCATGTTGGAAGAGGTTATTAATAAAACTATAAAACTTTGTTCAAATTCTTCGTTCTCCAACTGCTCCACAGAGGGCACGGACAGAATAACTTCCCCCAATTGCTCAAGCACCTCAAAAACCATATAGACACGAGCTGCCTTTAACAGGCAATCATCTCTTAAAGTAACTTCGACCCGATAATTTTGCTGGCCTTGTTCTTTAGACTGCTCTAAAACTGTCCGGGTAAATTCGTCTAAAGATAAACTTACCGAAGTGTTCGCCTTTTGGGTTGGTTCCAAAGCAAAAGTTGTGGATTTTTCACCTATTTCAATACCTTCAAGCATTTTCACCACCCGTTTAATATCTCGATTACCAGCACCCCCACCTGCTATATCCATGACCATCGCTTCTAAATCATCTACTGAGTCGAATACGATATCCAACATGTCACCATCTACTTTAATTAGTTCATTGCGCACCCCATCTAGAACATTTTCCATCTGATGAGTTAAATTAGATAGATCCTGATAACCCATTGTAGCTGACATGCCTTTCAAGGTATGGGCCGATCTGAATATTTCGTTAACGATGGACAAGTCTTCAGGGTTTTTCTCTAACAATAATAGATGATCATTAATTGCTTGAAGATGCTCTTTACTTTCATCTATAAAAACTTCTAGGTATGGGTTATTATCCATTCTTCTTCCCCCTCTTTGATCTAAGAGCTTTTATGATACTGCTGCCAATTCCTGATAAAGGGATAACTTCATCAGCTAATCCAGCTTTAATAATAGCGTTTGGCATTCCAAATACAATACAGCTGTCTTCCGATTCTACAATGCTATAAGTCTGAGGATGTTTTCGTTTCAGCTCATGCAGTCCTCTTCTTCCATCCGATCCCATACCGGTCATCACGACCGAAATGGTCTGAACTTTCTCCAAAGCTGCGAGAGATAATAGCAAACGAGTTACAGCAGGACGATGACCCTGTAGAGGCGCAGATTCATCCAGATTGAAGAAAAGATGTCCCCTTACGTCAGACATAACCTGAATATGATAGCCACCTGGAGCAATGTAGGCGGTACCAATCCTCAGTTCCTCTCCATGTTCCGCTTCTTTTACCTGAAGCAAACAACTCTTATTTAGTCGTTCTGCCAAAGACTTGGTAAATCCCTTAGGCATATGCTGCACGATGACCAGAGGAGCGTCTAAATCGGCCGGTAACTGTGTGAATACTTCCTTAAGAGCTCTCGGACCGCCAGTAGAGGTTCCCATTGTAACAATTGGAGTGTCACGCTCAATTTCTTCTTTATTTAGCTTTTTATTATGTAAAAGTGGCTTGGCTGGTTTATAACTATTCACTTTCGCCCGGCTCCCTATCATTATTTTTGCAGCAATTATTATTCAATCACGCTTATGTTTAAAGAAATTGAACCAGATGGTTTCTCTATTTAATCAACTGCTCCAACAATTGCCCCCTTTATGGTGCTGTCCGATCCCTGTTTCGTCACATTTGAAACTATAAATACAAGTGCAGGTGAATGGGTCATGATCTTCTAAAATGCTGTCAGTCCATCTCCATAACAGCATTTCAACATCTAAATTTCGCTAAACAGTCTTTACCGTTTCGAGCTGTTGCCACCACTTGCATTTGGTCATCTTTATTTAAGATATCGGTTAGAAGAGACCTCATGAATGCCGGATCATCCACTACCATAACTTTTATCTTTTTCATCGTCTTGCTCCTTCACTAATGAACCGCCTCAATTTAAATAAAAATTCTTGATGGTGAAGTTTATTTTCAGATAGATTTATAAAATTATAGACTATTTTACTGATAGCTTTACTTGCCTGAGCTTCAGGAAATTGAATCGTAAAAGGCTTCTTCTGAATTGTTGAACGAATAACAGCACGGTCCTCAGGGATCCCCCCTAAATATTGGACTTGAGTTTTTAAATGACGATGAATTACTTCCTGAAAACGGAAGCTGGTATCTTCACTCTTCCTTTCCAAAAAGAAACGATTATGGAGTATCGAAATCGGAAAATCTATTTCCTTGGTTAGTAGCCGTTTAACAAGTCCGTATGTACTTCTAATTGAAGTGGGGGATAGTGTAGTTACAATGATCGCTTCATGAGCAGCCGTGATAAATTCCGGGCAATTCTCTTCTACATTTGATCTCATATTAAATAGAATATAATCATAGGACCTGTTTAACTCTTCAAACTGAGATTGAAAATATTGAAACTTACATTCATCAAGCTTAGAAAACACTTCCAACCCTGTTCCCCCGGCGAGATATGATAAAGATGATGGTGCCTGTTCGATAAGATCATGAATGGTTTTCCCTTCAGAGAAAAGATGAGCCAGTGAACGTGAAGGATGAACTGCTAATAATCGGTCGATTGTTCCCTTACCAACATCTAAATCAAAAATTAAGACCCGATGATTTTGTTCCATTAGTTTAATGCCAAAGTTAACAACGAAGGTGGATTTTCCTTCTCCTTCTATTCCGCTGGCAATAGCAATAGTGCGGGCTTTAGGTTCAATAACCCGGCTGCCCGTCATACGTAGCCGTAATTGTTCGGCTTGATCATGCATACCCATATCCCTCTGTAACTTTCCTGGCCAGCATGTCTGGCGAAGCTTCTTCAATGTCGTCCGGGACACTTTGCCCGTTAGTTAAGTAAGCGACACCAAGGTTGTGGCGAACTAGCAAATTAATTGCACTTCCAAAGGTAGAGGTTTCATCCTCTTTTGTAAAAATAACCTTGCTGATGGGAATATGCCGAAACTTCTCATAAATATCTTTCATATCTATATATTTACTTGTTAGCGATAATACTAAAAAAGTTTCGGAAGCATCATTAAATTTTAACAGCTGGTTTAACTCCTCTACATAAGAAGCCTGTAAGTAATTACGCCCAGCTGTATCCACTAATACAAGATCAAAATCTTTATACTTTTCTACTGCTTGTTCATAGTCTTCGAGGTCGTAGGCTACTTCAAGCGGAACGTCCAGTATTTTCGCATAGGTTTTCAATTGATCAATAGCCGCAATGCGGTATGTATCCGTGGTAATAAAGGCTACATTTAGTTTTTGATTCAAAATCGCTTCCGCTGCCAATTTGGCTGCGGTTGTTGTTTTTCCAACTCCAGTTGGTCCTACTAAATGCACAAATGTCTTACTCAAATGTTTATGTCCAAAAGGATGTGGATTCAGACGCTTGGTCATCTCCTCCGTTAATAACCGCTCCATCCCATCCTTTGGAGCAGAATGATCTGTCCCTTGTTTCCGGTCGATACTCTGTACAATACTTGCAGCAAGTTCAGGTTCTAGTTCTTGCGCAATTAGATGTTCATACCAGTCTGCGAATTTTCCAGAGCCCGGTGAGTGATCATTTTTAGATTCCATCGTCAAACGAAGCTGCTTCAACTCGTTCATGATGGCTTCATTCGATGATGCTGCCGATTCATTAGAACTTAATACCTGCGAATTTTTTGAAGAGGGCACCTTCTTCTGGATAGATGCGGAAGAATCTACGGCTGCAATGACTTCAATAAGATCCTTCTTGAACCTTTTGAATAGTCCCCTTGCTTTGACTGTTTTTGTATTCAAAACCACCGCTTCCGATCCTAATTCACTTTTCACCTTTTTCAAGACTTCCGGCATGGTAACTGCCTGAAATTTTTTTACCTTCATGCTACATTCACTACTCCTACACTTTGCACTTCAACAGTTGGCTCTAATTCGTTATAAGATAACACAACTACTTGAGGTAAGAATCGTTCCAGCAGCTGCTTGATGTACATGCGTACAGCTGGCGAGCACAACAAAACCGCCGTTTCTTCCTGAAGTGAAATTTGTTCAACTTGAGCTGCCACGGCACTAATAATGGATTGCTGACTTTCTGGATCCAATGCTAGATAACTGCCATGTTCTGTCTGTTGAATGTTGTCTGCGATTATTTTCTCTACTTTACCTGATACGGTGATAACTTTGACACTTTGGTCTTCTTTCATATATTGACGGGTGAGTTGGGCAGCTAATGATTGTCTCGCGTATTCAGCAAGCAGATCCGTATCGGTGGTCATTCTGCCGAAATCAGCCAGCGTTTCGAAAATCACGGGTAAATTATTAATAGACACGTTCTCACGCAAAAGCTTAGCCAAAACCTTTTGAACATCGCCAACTGATAAAGGCTCAGGTGTAACTTCGGCAACCAGAATTGGATAGGATTCTTTCAAATGATCAATCAGCTGCTGTGTTTCTTGACGTCCAAGGAGGGAATGGGCATGCTGTTTTATTACCTCAGTAATATGAGTGGATACAACAGATGGAGGATCAACTACGGTGTAGCCCGATAATTCCGCTTCATCTTTCTGATCCTCAGTAACCCATTTGGCAGGTAAACCGAAGGCAGGTTCCTGAGTTTCGATTCCTTCCAACTCCTCATCTTCGTCTCCTGGGCTCATGGCTAAATAATGATCAAGCAGAAGCTCGCCACGTGCCGCCTCGTTTCCTTTTATCTTTAACCGATACTCATTCGGATACAGCTGGATATTGTCCCTGATTCTTACAACAGGTATCACAATTCCTAATTCAATGGCCAACTGTCTCCGAATCATGACGATCCGGTCTAATAAATCCCCTCCCTGATTTGAATCAGCGATGGGAATAAGCGCATAGCCGAATTCGAACTCAATCGGATCCATACTGATTAAATTAACCACATTTTCAGGCGATTTCATTTGATCACTTTCCGTTTCATCCATCTCTTCGGGCTCATTTTCAACTGGTTCTTCAACTTCTCTAGAAAGCCAGTAAGCCCCAAACCCTAACACGGAAGCTATGAGAGTTGTAAGGAAGAATGGAATCGGAGTTAAACCTAATAGAAAAATAGTTCCAGCAGCTATATATAGCAGTTTAGGATACCGAAGCAGCTGACTAGTTATATCTGTACTTAAATTACCCTGAGAAGCTACGCGTGTTACTACAATTCCGGTAGCAGTAGATATAAGCAGGGCAGGTATTTGACTGACAAGACCATCCCCAACAGTTAATCGCATATAGGTATCAATAGCTTCATTGAAGGACATGCCCATCTGGACCATTCCTATAATTAATCCAAACACTATATTAATAAGTACAATGATAATACCAGCTATTGCATCTCCTTTAACAAATTTACTTGCTCCGTCCATCGCTCCATAAAAATCGGACTCATTTTCAATTTTTTCTCTGCGCTCTTTAGCTTGATGTTCATTAATCATACCTGCATTCAGATCAGCATCTATACTCATCTGCTTTCCGGGCATAGCATCTAAAGTAAATCTTGCAGCTACTTCAGATACACGCTCTGCCCCTTTAGTGATCACTAGAAATTGAATAATGACCAGAATGACAAATACGACAAATCCAACCAAAGGATTTCCTCCGATAACGAAAGTTCCAAATGTAGCAATGACACCTCCCGCTTCGGCTTCGGAAAGAATGGAACGGGTTGTTGAAACATTTAATCCAAGCCGAAATAATGTCAGCAATAATAACAGGGTTGGAAACACAGCAAATTGAAGCGCTTCTTCCATATTCATTGAAACTAAAATGACAATCAGAGCAAGCGTTATATTAATGAGTATAAAAAAACTAAGGAGCCACCCAGGAAGCGGGATAACAAGCATGACGATAATCAGGATCACGCCTAATAAAACGGATAAATCTCTTGCTGACATCAGTGGGCCTCCTTTACTTTAAATTTTTTCCAATTGATATACGTAAGCAAGAATCTCTGCTACTGCCTTATAGAACTGTTCATCAATGGGCTGATCGATCTCAGTATCTTTATACAAAGCTCTTGCTAGAGCACGGTTTTCAATGGTAACTACGTTGTTTGCTTTAGCTACTTCTTTAATCTTTAAAGCGATAAAGTCAACCCCTTTAGCTACAATGTAAGGAGCATCTCCCTGATCCTCACTGTACTTTACAGCAATTGCATAATGGGTGGGGTTCGTGATGATAACATCCGCATCAGGGACTTCACTCATCATACGGGAAGCAGACATTTGCCGCTGCTTCTCTTTAATTTTTGCTTTAATCTGTGGATCCCCTTCCATGTTCTTATGTTCATCTTTAATGTCTTTTTTAGACATTCGTATATTTTTCTCATGATCGTAGCGCTGATATGTATAATCAATAACGGAGAGAATAAGCAAGGCAAGTGCTGAAGCAAGTCCCATTAGAATTGTAGTGTTACCAAAAAAAGCAAGAGCTGCCTGTACGGATTTCTGGGACATCAGCATCATTTCATCTTTATTAATCCAGATAATCGCAAAAGTTATAGAACCTACCATGGCGATTTTCAGCAAGGACTTTACCAGCTCGACGAGAGCACGGGCAGAAAATATTTTTTTCGCTCCCTGAATAGGATCAAGCTTTTTTAAATCCACTTTTAATGGTTCACCGGTGAACATAATGCCTACCTGCAAAAGGTTAGATGATATGCCTGCTACAACGGCCACACCCATTATGGGAGCGATGACTTTACTAATCTCCCAAGTCATTTCAACAAAAATCGTATGAACTTGCATTTCAGTTACATCCCAGTGAATATATTCTTGAAACGCACGTTCATACATTCCTGTCATGGTTGACTTCATTTGGCCGCCCAGTAAAAACAGGACGCCAAATACCATTAATAGGAGAAAGCCGGTATTCACATCCTGGCTTTTGGGCACCTGGCCTTTTTTACGGCTGTCCTGTCTCTTCTTAGGCGTAGCTTTTTCTGTTTTTTCGTCTGCAGCAAAGAACTGCAGGTCTAAATGTAAGTAATGCATGAGCAGCTAGCCTCCGAATATTTGCATTAGACCACGCATAGTGGTGAGCATAGTTTCAAATAATTGTTCAATCAGCATCATATAAAAGGTCATTGCTATTACAAGGACGGAGAGAGCTATGAATATTTTAAGCGGTAAACCGACTACGAACACGTTTAGCTGGGGCACAGTACGGGCTACTATTCCAAGAGCAATATCTACAAGAAACAGGCAGCCTACAATAGGCGCAGCCATTAAAAAAGCTATAACAAACATCTGGTTGAAAGTGTCTATTACATATTGGATCCACGATTCGTCTTGAAGTGGCAGCAATTGATCAATTGGAATCAGGGAGTAGCTGTAAAACACACCTTCAATCATCAGGTGATGTCCATCAACGGCCAAAATAAATAACAGAGTAATAATATTGAAGTACTGACCGATTAAAGGACTTTGAGCTCCTGTTTGCGGATCAATAACATTAGCAATCGCGAATCCCATCTGAAAATCAATAAAACCACCTGCAATTTGAATCGCTGCCAGTACAATATAGGCTAATAAGCCAACTGCTATTCCGACAGCTGCTTCTTTGAATAAAAGTAAAAAATATTCCTCATCAACTGCAAGTTCAGGTATGGAAAGCGTGAAATACATCAGTAATGCAATAAAGAAGCTGAAACCAACTTTATGCTGATTTGGAACATTTCGATAAGAGAAGAGCGGGAGTGTGACAAAAAAGGAGGTTACTCGAATGAATATTAATAAAAACGCGGGAAGGCCCGCTAGATTAATCGAGTCCAGCATAGCTACCCCACCAACATATTTAAGTTACTGAATATACTGGCAGCAAACTCTACCATATTTGTCAGCATCCAGGGACCGAAAAATATTAAACCCACCATTACTGCTACAATCTTAGGAATAAAAGCAAGCGTCTGTTCTTGGATTTGCGTCGTTGCCTGAAAAATACTAACCAGGAGGCCGACCGCCAAAGCTAGAATCAGCAAGGGACCGGTAATCATTAACACGGTATAAATGCCCTCCTTAGCAAATGAAATGACCATTTGATCGTTCATATTATTGCCCCCCCTCCTAAAACCCTTCTAATAGAGATTTTGTAATTAAGAACCAACCATCAACCAACACAAATAATAATATTTTAAAAGGAAGTGATATCATGACGGGAGGCAGCATCATCATCCCCATGGACATAAGTACGCTTGCTACAGCCATATCAATAACGAGAAAAGGGACAAATATCATGAATCCCATTTGAAAAGCCGTTTTAAGTTCACTGATAGCAAAAGCTGGCACAAGTGTAGTGAGTGGAACATCCTGAATGGTCTCCGGCCGTTCCATTCCTGAATAATTCATGAATAGAGCTAAGTCCTTCTGCCTCGTATGTTTCCCCATAAAATCCTTCATAGGAATACTGGCTTCTTCATAAGCTTCATCCAATGTGATTTCCTCATTGAACAACGGCGTTAAGGCCTGGTTATTTACTTCCTGGAAGGTAGGCGCCATTATAAAAAATGTTAAAAAAAGAGCAATACCAACCAAAACTTGATTGGGCGGCATTTGCTGAGTCGCAAGTGAAGTCCTTACAAAAGAAAGTACGATCAGAATCCTTGTGAAACTCGTCATCAAAATCAATATTCCAGGAGCAAGGGACAAGACCGTTAATAAAAGAAGCAATTTAACTGAAGTAGAAATATCTTCAGGGTCTGAACCGGAGAAGATATCGATAAATTCATTCATGATCTTTGCCCTCCTGATCCTGTCTTGATGCATTTTCCCTTTTTTCTTTCATATCTTTAAGCTGTTTCTCAAATAGGTGCTGAAACTGTAGCGTGGAAGTATTTTCTTCCTTTCCTTTATCCTTTTTCCATTTTCCCAGCCACTTATCCAAACGGAAAGCTTGTTCCATTCCTTGATGTTTATCCTTTTGGATCAAAGCGGCTTTGGTCGAAGGATCCGAGATCTCGGTAATGATTTCTACAGAATCCCCAACGCCAAGAATAAACACTTGTTCCCCAATACGCACAGCCTGAATCGAACGGTTAGGTGCAAGGTTCATCCCACCGAGGTTTTCCATTGTTCGATTCTGATTGAATACCTTATTTCTGGAATTAAAAAACTTTAATAGTCCGTATATGAGAGCTAATACTAGCAATAGAACAAAAACCAGTTTTGCGATATTCCACAATAAGGAACCTTCAGCTTCTTCCAGTTGAGGGGGGGTGTCTCCAGAGGGAGCCTCAGAATCTTCTGCTGAGTTAGAAGATGGGCATCCATCAAGCTGAGGGTTTTCTAAACACTCAGTGGCAGATGGTGCAGCTTGAACGAACCCTGCACTGCCGAGACAAATAGTAAATAAAGCGATAATGAAAGCTGTCCATCTAGTTGTTCGATACATAAACATTCCTCTTTAACTTAAGGCTTTTTGAATGGCTTCAATAACACGATCAGCCTGGAAGGGTTTAACGATAAAATCTTTAGCCCCTGCTTGAATAGCATCGACAACCATTGCCTGTTGACCCATAGCAGAACACATAATTACTTTAGCATTGGGGTTATGCTGCTTTATTTCCTTCAGTGCTGTGATTCCATCCATTTCGGGCATTGTAATGTCCATCGTTACGAGGTCAGGATTTTTTTCTTTATATAATTCCACTGCTTTTTTCCCATCCTCTGCTTCAGCTGCAATTTCATACCCACTTTTCGTAAGAATGTCCTTCACCATCATTCTCATAAAAGCTGCATCATCTACAATCATTATTCTTTCTCCCATTTTACTTCCTCCTTGATTAACGTAATTTACTCAGTCGATCTCTAGGGCTTAATATGTCGGTTACCCGTACACCGAAGTTCTCGTCGATCACTACAACTTCTCCCTTAGCCATCAGTTTTTCATTTACAAGAATATCAACTGGTTCCCCTGCTAACTTATCCAGTTCTACCACAGAACCTGCTGATATTTCTAAAATTTCCTTTATTGTACGCTTCGTGCGACCAAGTTCTACGGTGACTTTTAACGGAATGTCCATCAGCATGTCTAAGTTTCTCTGTTCACTGTTATTAAGCTGGACAGATTCAAAGTTTTGGAATTGAGCGGTTTGAATATTCGCCTCATTAACCTTTTGCCCTACCGGTCCTCCTACGTATTGAGGTTCAACTTCCTCGTGGGATGTTGATGTACTCGAACCCTTGTAAGACTCCCCCGTTGTAACAGCAGCTTTGTTTGGCGGATCGTCTTCTCTTGAATTTGAAGATTTTTCGTGTGGTTTTTGAGGCGGTTCTTGGTCCTCGGGATTCATTAACTGGTCCACTAACTCTCTAGCAAAACCAACAGGAAGCAGCTGCATAATACTAGAATCGATCAATGTCCCCACTTTAAGCTGGAAAGAAACTTTCACAAGAGTTTCATCATTTGGAATCTGATCCGTACCCCGATCTTCCTCAAGGTTTAACACTTCAATGGTAGGTGGAGAGATATCCACTTTTTTATTAAATATAGTTGACATGCTGGTCGCTGCTGACCCCATCATTTGGTTCATAGCTTCCTGGACAGCACTTAAAGAAATTTCATTTAATTGGTCATCAGGAGAACTGCCATCTCCGCCCAGCATAAGATCTGCTATAATAGCCGCATCTTTAGTATTAATAACAAGAACATTTTCACCTGAAAATCCATCCGTGTAAGTAACACCGACTGCAACATACGGTTTCGGAAATTCATCAGGCAGACGATTACGGTTTACAACTGTGATTTTCGGTGTTGTAATTTGCACTTTCTGGTTTAACAAGGAAGACAAAGCTGTAGCAGAACTCCCAAAAGATATATTGCCGATTTCACCTAGTGCATCTTCTTCAAGTATTGATAATTCTTTTGCCGAACCTTGATCATAAGATGAGCGATTAAGATCTTCACCGGTACTGCCATTCAGAAGGGCATCTATTTCATCCTGGGATAACATATCGTCACTCATTTCTTTCGGCCTCCCCTCGATAGTCTTCTAGTACTTGCACAGCGAGATGATTTTTAATTGTACCCGGCTGTACATGAAACTTTTGTTCGTTATCTACTTTTAATGTCATAGGTCTGTCAATTTGCTGACTTAGTCGAATCACATCATTTTCCTTCAACCCTAAGAACTGCTGAATCGATATGTTGGACTCTCCGAGCAAAGCTTTTATATCTACTTCTGCCCCTTTGATGGTTTTAGTTAAAGCTTCATATTCTTCAGGATCTCTATCTTTTGGCTGTTGCTTTTGCATCCAATAATGTACGGATAGCTTCGGGATGATTGGTTCCAACACTACGTGAGGGATGCATATATTAATCATACCGCTCGATTCTCCAATGGTTGTATTTAAGGAAACAACTACCACCGTCTCATTAGGTGATACCATTTGCAGGAATTGAGGATTCACTTCAAATTCTTCCAGTATTGGGTCGATCTCCACTATAGAACCCCAGGCTTCCTGATAGTTATCGAGGGCTTTCTCGAATAAGTGAGACATAATAGTAGTTTCAATTTCTGTTAAGTTGTCCACTTTGCTTACACTGCTACCTCTGCCTCCCAGGACTCGGTCCAGCATGGCATACGCCACATTAGGGTTGGTTTCAAGCAGAATTCTCCCCTCTAATGGGGCTACACTGAATATATTCAGTATGGTCATCGTTGGAATAGATCTGATAAATTCTTCATAAGGCAGCTGGTCTACTGAAGCGACTTCGATATTTACATATGTTCGTAGATGTGCTGAAAAATATGTAGTAAGCAGTCTGGAGAAATTTTCATGTATTCTTGAAAGACTTCTAATTTGGTCTTTTGAGAATCGCAGCGCTCTTTTAAAGTCGTAGGAGCGAACTTTTCTCTCTTTTTCTTCATTCTTTAATTCTTCGGCATCCATTTCACCCGTTGATAAAGCGGATAGCAAGGAATCTATTTCATTCTGAGAAAGAACCTCTTCTGCCACACTCTCACCCCCCTCACCCGGATTGTTAATTATTGTAGGACCTTGTCTACTGTATAAACATCAGTAACGGTCCCCTGGCTCATTACCTCGTTCAATTTTGCTTTTAACTGATCCTCAAGGTTACCCAGACCCGATTGAAACGATTCCGAATCCATAACCGCAAGTTCTTTAATCAATATATTTTGCATCTGGAAATCCCTCTTTTGTAATTCTTCTAAAGATTTCTTGCTGTCTGTTACCACACGAAAGCGGATGCGGACAAAGTCCCCATTTTTTAAATCCGTTGTAATATCCTCAGTCAGCATGGAAGACTCACGCATTTCATCAATGGATCTTTTTCCACTTACTTCATCTGCACCATTCAGATTCATGACGATAATAAGGGTGGCTGCACCGAGAAGAGTAAGTGTACTGAGAATAATAATCATCGTCTTAAAGACTCGATTTTTAATCGTCATCACCTGCCTGTCCGGCTATTCTAAAAAGCCCTACTTCTCTATAAAACCTTTTAATTTTCTTTACAACAATTTCTTCCTGCTCTTTAACCAGAAGCTTTTTTCCTTGAGTTGTAGTTATCATAGTGTCCGGATTGGATTGAATTTGCTCTATGTAGATCGCATTTAAGATAAACGAATCTCCGTTTAATTTCGTTAAAGCTATCATAATGATCAGGGAGGCTTTATAGTCAGCCTCCCCGCCCTCCTCTCCGGTTATCGTTTCAAGTTGACTAGTTCCTGAAGAATTTCATCCGAAGTAGTTATAATCCTCGTATTGGCCTGAAATCCTCTTTGTGCTGTAATCATTTCAGTGAAGGATTCAGCTAAATCCACATTGGACATCTCAAGAGCTCCTGCGACCATTTGCCCAGTTCCATCTTCTCCTGCAACCGACAGATCACCTAATCCACCAATCGGTTCGCCAGCGTTAGTAGTATAGCGATAGGAATTGCCGCCAAGCTTTTCAAGACCGCTTGGGTTAGCAAAGTTAGCCAGTCTGATTTGCCCTGCTACTTTGGGTGTACCATCAACATCTACATAACTTACAGCACCGTCCGGCTGGATACTGAAACTCTGGGCGTCTTCAGGAATAGTAATCATTCCAGCATTGTTTTGTGCGGTATTCGGACCGTTCTGGTTTATAGTATAAGGCTCACCAACTAAGTATTTTCCTTCATTGTTCACGATTGCCCCTTCAGAATCTAAATAGAAATTTCCTGCTCTGGTAAAGCTTGTATTAACGTTGTCAAGATTGAATGCTTTCCCGTCAGTATTAATGTCATCCGTTCCACCTTCGGCAAGCATAAACATCCCGTCTCCTTCAAGAGACAAATCCAGGGGGCGATTCGTTGTCTGGCGATTGCCTTGAGTATGGATTGTATCAATGGATCCTGTTTGAGATCCCAGCCCTACTTGAGAAGGGTTCAAGCCTCCTCGCGTGTTACCGTTTGCTCCCTCAGTAGGCCCTTGAGCTCCTGTCATCGTTTGACTCATCATATCCTGAAATGTAACGCGCCCTTTTTTGTAACCGTACGTATTTACATTGGCTATGTTATTTCCTATCGTATCTAATTGTGTTTGAAAGCCTTTCATTCCGGAAATACCCGCATACATTGAACGTAGCATATTGCAACATTCCTCTCATTTTTTAATTAATTCAGCCGCTTCCATCAGTCAGCGGTAGTAAGGCCTCCCTTGAGGGTCCAGCCTAATCTTCTAATACAATAGTGCCATTAATGTTTGTAAAAATATGAGATGAAGCTTCTTCTCTTCCAAGCGCTGTAACTACGGTGTTATTTTTAGTACTTACTACAAAAGCCGCCTGGTTAGTAATGACTAAACTGTCCGTTACTCCTTTGGATTTGGCTTCCGCCATCTTATTTGAAATCTCATTCCATTTGTTCTCATCAATTTCTATATTCCGTTGTTTCAATCGCTTTTCTGCATGTTTACTTATTTTTAACGTTTGAGCCTCATTAAGGACCTTTTGAAAGGAGGTCTCTGTTTTCGTCTTCGTTTTGTGCCGTTGAGGTGCCTGCAGTGGTTGGTGAAATTGATGAATGCGGGGATCCAATCTATACACCGGAACTTTCTTCACCTGTTTCACTGACAGATGTAATTTGGTTGACTGGCAGTTTAAGGCCTGATTTCAACTCAAGAGATGTATTTCCGTCTTTTTGAACGACGGATGTGACTACTCCTTTTTCCAGACGCTCCTCAACCCCCGTTTCTTCATTAACCACTGGATAGGTGACCTCCTTACCTATCAAACTGCTATATTGTATCAGGGGCGGTAGACTTTGAGTTTCTATAAATTGCTCCATTGATTGAGACATATTCGTCATTTGTTCCAAATTAGAAAACTGGGTCATCTGGGAGATAAACTCTTTATCTTTCATAGGGTCAAGAGGATTTTGATTTTGAATTTGCGCCATTAAAATTTTTAAGAAATCCTCTTTTCCGAGCGAGGAATTTGTGCTCCCTGTAGCGGGCTGATTTTTTAAATAGTAGGACGAATCAATCGTATTCATGTCATCACCTAAACTTTCTCATTCATTAAAATATCGTAAAAAGACTCTCCATCCTCAGCTTGTTCTTGACTATCCGTATCTATCAAATTTGACTGTTTTTCTTTTTGTTCTTCGTGCCCGGCTTGCTCCTCATCGAAAGAATAGAATGATTGCTGGTCAGTTAATCCTTCATTCTTCTCAACTACGACCTGCTGAGGAGAGAACATATGACGCAACTGACCCATATTACTTTCCAGCATTTCTTTCGCTGCTTGACTACTGGCAATAATCTTCACGGTTAGTTCACCATTTATCTGCGCAAGTTTCACCGTCATCTCCCCAAGATTGAGAGGCTTAAGTTTTAACTGCATTTCCATACTGCCCGGCTTGCTGGTAAACCACCGGCTGGATTGAAGAATACGTTCCAGTTCTTTCATAAACTGGTTTGGGATAGAAGAAGACGGCTGGTTCTGATGGATCTGGATGACATGTTGCTCTACTTTCGACATCGGCATGGTTTGAAGAGAAGGTACCGACGTTCCAGAATTGTCCGTATGCTTCTCTATATACTGCGAAATCCACTTCCCCATTTCCTTTCCATTAATAGGCGACAACCTTTGATAACCAGACGGAACAGTTTGTCTATTCTGATAGGTATTCCATATACCTCTAAACAGCTTATTTTCAAATTCAGTTCCTTGCTCTGATAGCTTGCTCAGCATGGAGGTCCATTTTCCCTCAGGTACTTGATTGGATATTTGAGAGATCGATTGAATGACATCTTTAATAACTAATGCTTTGGTTGAATGACCATTCGCTTGGGAATGAGCATCCCTATTATTGTTTTCTAAACTATGAATGTTTTGCTGGAACTTAACCCATAATTTTTGGAGATCAATCTCTTTCTGCTCAAAGTTATTAAATAATTGGCTTTTTTCCAATTGCGTCACGTTGGAAGAAATAGGGATGGTAAAAAAGTGGGCGTCATTCGACATTTTCTTTTTTTTCGCCTCAGTGCCTTTAAGTGCATTCTGAACCAAGTGTATGGTTTCATTGATGGTTTGAAGAAGATCTAAAACCTTTTGGTCTTTCACTAGGCTAGTCTCTTCTTTCGAAGTACCCTCTTCTGCTTCATCCGTTTTAATTACTCCTTGAAGCATTTTAAGGGCGGACTCGAAACCCGTTAATAGGTTCAAATCTGAAGGCGTCACTGCATCAGCTTCAAACTGAATTTGGAGCTCAGCCAGCTGTTCTAGTTCTTTTAACCCCTTTCTACTTCCTTGATCTGTTTCTTTTTGATAGGACTTCAGTTCGGTTAACAGTTCATTCAATTGGTTGCGAAGCTTTTGAACCATTTCATCAATTGGACCTATATCTGCCTGGCCCGGAACATTTAAACTCTCCCTATTCTCTTGCAGGGTAGATAATAAGTCCTGAAATGATTCCTTGGTATTCTTACCTTCTGCTGGGGAGTTAAATAGAAGCAGCGGATGGGATCCTGCAGTGCTAGACATCTGATGGACATGATTCATTGTTTTCACCTCCTTTCAAGAAAAACGCCATTAATTATCAGATGAGTTAATGATTTCACCAGCGATTCCTGCAGCAGCTTCTGGACTCATCTGACCAAAAATCAAACCTCTCTCTTCACTTGCTACATTTACAAGCACCTGTATAGCAAGCTCTTGACTCATGTTCTCTAAAATAGGCGCCGCTTCTTCCGGCTCCATTTGCTGAAAGGAAGCAGCCATGTTCATCACTTTCTCATTTTCAGGTTTTTCTTCTTTTCCTTCTTGGGCTGATTTAACATCAGCTTCTAATTTAACTACCTTTTGTTTAAGTTCATCAACCTCTGTCTGTTTCGCGCTGAGTTCTTCTTCAAGCAGCTCAATCTCTTCATTCCTGGCGTCAAGAGAAGTCTGGAGTTCCTTGTTGTTTGATTTGGTATTTTCTTCTTCTGGAGTAGAAGCGCTTTGAGACATCCCCGGCACTTTACTTACATACTTTCCAGCTTGTTCTGTAACATTCACTCCGAGAAGAGTTAAGACAATCCAAGCTAAGGTGATGGCAAATACTATGGGAATGATAATTACAAAGAAGAACCATTGAAGTTTACTGCCTTGCTGCTTATCAGTTATTTTCTTTGCCATAACCTCACCTACTTTGGAAATTTAAAAATTGTCTCATGGACAAATCATCCATTTGCTTATTTTCTTCATCTTTAACCCATTTTTGATGCTTTTTCTGCTTTTGTTCGATGAGCTTTTCAAATTTCTTCACTTCTACATAAGCGTCTGTTAATTTTTCCTGGGAGTTGTACATGGCCTGGCGGGCGTCTTGAACTTCAGGCTGCAGCAAATCAATACGTTCTTCCAAGCGCTCTATGTATTGCTGGTGCTGAATAAAAGTCATAGCCTGAATCGTTCTTTTTGAAAGGATCTGATGGAATGAGTGCTCGGCTTCTTCTTTTTCCTTCAATACCTCATACAGCTGGGTTGCTTTCTGTTCAAATGCCTCTACTCGAGTTTGATGATGTTTCTCTTGCTCAGTTCTCTCCCGGTCCCTTAAATCCTTAATTTTATGAAAAGCACGCAAATGAGCCATACAATTTCCACTCCTATGTAAATAACTGTTTTAGCAAATCCTGGGATCCTTCAAAACTTGAAGGTTCTTGTACACCTTGCTTCAGAAAATTAATGATGGAAGGATGATAATGAATCGCCTGATCGATATCCTTACTGCTGCCTTTTTTATAAGCTCCTATTTGAATCAGTTCACTATTTTCCTCGTACCTCGCAAGCAAAGCACGAAGGCGTTCGGCTGATTGTTTATGTTCATCTGATGTAATCTGCTTCATTACCCGGCTGATTGATCTTAATATGTTTATTGCTGGAAATTGCCCCTGTTCTGCAAGGTTTCGATCCATTACAAAGTGTCCATCAAGTATCCCTCGCACCGTGTCTGATACCGGTTCATTCATATCGTCTCCATCAACCAGCACTGTGTAAAAAGCTGTAATCGTTCCTTTACTGCTTGTACCGGTTCTTTCAAGCAGCTTGGGTAAGAGAGCAAATACAGAGGGTGTGTAACCTTTGGTTGTGGGAGGCTCCCCTGTCGCAAGTCCGATTTCACGCTGAGCCATGGCAAAGCGGGTTACGGAATCCATCATAAGATTGACGTTGTAGCCTAGATCTCTAAAGTACTCGCTTATCGCAGTAGCAGTATAGGCTCCTTTGGTTCTCATAAGAGCTGGCTGATCAGATGTAGCTACGATAACAATGGAACGCTTTAGCCCCTCTTCTCCTAGATCGTTTTCAATAAATTCTCTCACTTCTCTTCCGCGCTCACCAATGAGGGCTATAACATTTAAATCGGCAGAGCTGTTTCTTGATATCATTCCCATAAGAGTACTTTTACCTACACCACTTCCTGCAAATATACCTACACGTTGTCCTTTTCCAACCGTTAACAAAGAATCAATTGCACGAACTCCTACTTGAATCGGCTCTTTAATAGTAGGCCTTGATAACGGATTAGGCGGAGACTGGTCCGTGGGGTACATGGTTAAGCCTTTGGGTAATGCGCGACCGTCCAGCGGCTGCCCTGTCGCATCCAGAATCTTACCAATTAATCCTGTTCCAGCTTTAACTTTCATGGGTTCACCTGTTGCTTCTACTAAACTCCCTGGGCTAATATCTCGCATTTCTTTATAAGGCATAAGGAGAATATTCTCTTGATTAAAACCAACCACTTCCGCAGCAATGGACTGGTTCCGGTCAGAATGTGAATGGATATAGCATAAATCTCCGATTGAAGCTTCCGGGCCCTTTGACTCCACCATCAAGCCTACCACCCGGTGAATGCGGCCGTATCGTTTAAAGGTGTCTGATCGATCAATGACTTCTAAATAAGTGTCTTTATTCATAAGGAACAGCCTCTTGAACCACACGGAAAACTTTCTCTCTCAATTCTTTCAGCTGACTGTCTATCCCAGCATCAATACGTCCAAAAGGGGATTCAAGCACGCATGAAAATGGCTCCATTTCATCTTTTACATAGATAGATAAGTTCGTTTTTAAGCTTGTCATTCTCTGCAATTCTTCTGCCTGGGATTGTATATAGCTATATTGATCGGGATGAACATAAATGGCTATTTCAGGCTGTTCCTGAACTTCTTTAACAACTTTTTTAACAAGGTTCAAAAAAGACTCCGGATGGTCTTCCAAATGGCAGTTTAATATTTTTTCAGCTGCACGCAGAGCAATTTCGACGATGGTTTCTTCACTTGACGCTACAATCGAGTGATAAGATTGGTTCGCTTTCGCAATAATATGGTTTGCTTCTTCCAGCTTTTCGGTGTAATCCTGATAACCCTGAGTTACACCGGCCTCGTAGCCTTCTTTTTCTGCGACCTGAACCAATTGAACTCTTTCTTCCTGCCAGGCTTTCTTATCTGCATCGATTTTACGTTCTGCTTCCTGCAGCAATTGTGAAGCCTCTTCACGTGCCTCTTCTAAAATTTTTTCAGCTTGCTCTCTCTTTTGCTCTGCAAGCTCTTGTTCATTGCAAAGATTTTCTTCCACGGATACAGCTGGCTTTAGATTTTCAACAGGCTTAATCTGGATAATACGCTGTGATCTTTGATTGGAACTAGACAATAATGTCGTCACCTCCGCCGCGTGCTACCACGATTTCACCCACATCTTCTAAACGTCTAATGTTAGCCACAACTCTGGTTTGAGCCTCTTCAACATCACGTAAGCGTACAGGCCCCATAACTTCCATCTCTTCTTCAAACGTTTCAGCCATTCGCTGGGACATATTGGAAAATACTAGATTTTTAACTTCATCACTCGAAATTTTCAATGATAAGCGAAGGTCTTCATTTTCAACCTCGCGAATGACCCTTTGAATTGATCGATTATCAAGTGAGACAATATCTTCGAAAACGAACATGCGTTTTTTAATTTCCTCTGCTAGTTCAGGATCCTGAATTTCTAATGAGTCTAATATTGTTCGTTCCGTACTTCGATCTACTCCATTGAGCACTTCTACCACGGCTTGAATGCCGCCTGTTTCTGTATAGTCCTGGGTTACTGTGGCTGAAAGTTTTTTTTCAAGTATCTGCTCCACCTGATTGATAATTTCAGGAGAAGTGGATTCCATCGTAGCAATTCTGCGTGCAACATCGGCTTGCAGCTCCTGCGGAAGTTCAGAAAGAATCTGGCCGGACTGGGCTGCGTCCAAATAAGATAAAACAAGAGCAATCGTTTGAGGGTGTTCATTCTGAATAAAATTCAAAATCTGAGCAGGTTCAGCTTTCCTTGCAAAATCAAAAGGCTTCACTTGAAGAGAAGATGTCAATCGTCCGATAATGTTTGACGCTTCGTCTTCCCCCAAAGCTTTCTCGAGAATGGTTTTGGCATAGCCAATCCCTCCTTGAGAAATATAATCCTGCGCCAGAGCAATCTGATGGAATTGTTCAACTATTTCTTCTTTCTCTTTTGAATTTACTTTTTGAACTGAAGATATTTCTAGTGTTAATTGTTCTATTTCTTCTTCATTTAAGTGTTTGTATACCTGAGCGGCTACATCCGGTCCTAAAGAGATTAAGAGGACAGCCGCTTTCTGCTTTCCAGATAACTCTGACTTTTTCAAGGCCATTGAAGAACCCTCCCTTATTCTTCCGCGATCCAAGATCGCAATAATTTAGCAAATTCTTCCGGCTTTTCTTTTGCCATCTTTTCTAACTGTTCTCTCTGTTGAGTAGAAGCGGTCACCTTTTCTTCAATGCCCGGGACAAAGGGAGGTATTTCCTCTTCTACAGTGTCTTCATAAATTTCTTCTTCTTGCCTTTTTCTTCTTATTAACAAAACGATTAGCACTACAATAACAACTACAAGAACGGCTCCTAATACGTACATCCACATTGGGATTCCAGGAGATGGCTGAGAAGGGGAAGGCTGGTCACTGAATTCTTGAAAAACGATCGAAATTTTTTCCTCCGGGTTTACTTCTCCGTAACTTTCATTAATGGATGTTGTAATCATTGAGTTAAGGATTGACTGCACGCTTCCCTCAACGGTTTGCTGCTCTTCCGCAGATAACAGTTCAACAGATCCTTTTTCATCAGTACCTTTTGTACTATCAATAGCTACCTGAATTCCAAGATCCCTTACTTTAAAAGGGCTTTCCTCAATATTTCTCTTAATGCGGTTAAATTCATTATTGATCGTTTCCCGGTTCACTTCATAATCCCCGTTTGTTCCTTCTGCCTCAGCAGGATAGTTCGCTACATCTTCCTCTCCTGACCCAGGGACTCCCCCTTCAGGTATTCCACCTTCGTAGGTTTCTTCGATCCGTTCAATACTAACCGGCAGTCCCTCCATAGTTTCAGGGTCAACAGGTTCTACCAGCTCCTCTACACGATTTTCTTTTGTAAAATCAATATCTGCTGTAACGGTTGCAATCACTTTCTGCTGACCAATCATCCTCCCAAGCATACGCTGAACATCTTGCTTAATGTCACGCTCAATATTTTTTTTCACATTCTGCTGATATGTATAAGCGTCCTGGCTTTCAGGTGAATTTGAATTATTTAAATCAAAATACTTAAAGTTTTGATCCATGATTACGATATTATCTTTAGACAAGTTAGGAACGGATTTAGAAGCCAGGTTATAAAGAGCTTCTATTTGACTGTTCTCCATCTGATATCCAGGTTGAACAGTCAGTACGATCGAGGCGGAGGCTGTTTGCTCAGTCTCGGATGCAAATACCTCCTCTTCTGGAATGTTGATCATAACTTTTGCATCCTGAATTCCACCGATCCCCTTCATCATGTTGGCAAGCTCGCTTTGCATCGCGTCCAGCTTAATCATATTAAACTCATCATCCGTCATTCCCCATGACGTGTTATCACTGAAAAATCCATAATCAATCGAACCGCTGCTCGGTAGTCCTGCCGCAGCTAAATCCACAAGCAACGTCTCTGCCTGAGGTTCTGGAACAAGGATTGATGTACCACTTTCCTCCAATTCGTATGAAACTCCTCTGGTATCCAGTTCTGTTTTAATCTGTCCAATTTCCTGGATCGTTAAATCCTTGTAAAGAGGAACCATTTTCGTACTGGATGCAAAAATGCTCACCATGACTACTATTAAAAGGACAGCTCCGGCACCGCCTATCATGGCAGCTTTCTGACCTTTTCTTCTTTCTCTCCAAAACGAAGTAATACGATTTTTGTACTGTACTAGTTTTTCTTTCATAACTGCCCCCAAAAAAAGCACACTGTCTGCGAAAGTTGTAATAACTTGTGTGAGGTGTACTACACTTGCATTCGCATAATTTCTTTATATGCTTCTACCACTTTATTTCTCACTTCTATCGATGTTTGCATCGTAATACTGGCTTTCTTTGAAGTAATCATCACTTCATGCAGGTTATCAATCTCACCGCTTGCCAGGGCTTTTGTTTTCTGATCCGATTCGATCTGAGTTTGATTCACTTTATCGATTGCATTTTTCAATTGATCAGCAAACTTGCCTTGAGCCTCTGCAGGGGAACTGCCCGGGTTAATTCGAGGTGAGGGAGTATTTGATTGGACCGACGGTAATCCCGTTATAGTATTTAGATCTGGCATTTAATCTCTCCTTCTCGTTATCTTCCTATTTCCAGAGCTTTCATCAGCATACTTTTGGAGGCGTTAAGAGAAGTCACATTAGCTTCATAAGAACGTGTGGCACTCATCATATCCACCATTTCCTGTAAAGGATCCACGTTAGGAGTCTGGACATACCCTTCTGGGTTAGCATCGGGGTGGTCCGGGTTAAACACTTGTTTGAAAGGTGTCTTATTCTCCGCAATCTTTGAAACTTTTACACCCTGACTGCTTCCGGATTGAGTTGAAATTCGGGAGGCATTTTCGAGGTGAGACTTAAAGCTTTGGCCCTTTGGTTCAAATACGACCATTTTTCTGCGATAAGGCTCCCATTCTCCCTCTTCATTAAGTTCAGCTCTTGTGGAGTTTGCATTTGCCACATTAGAGGAAGCTACATCCATTCTCAGCCGCTGGGCTGTCAATCCACTGGCACTTGTGTTCATTGCATCAAAGATTCCCACGGTTAATTTCCTCCTTTAATAACGGATTCCATGCTCCTGAACTTACCACTCATGCGATCAGCTAGAGCTTGATAGTAAATCTGGTTCTGAGCCAAGCTGCTCATCTCTTTATCTATGTCGACGTTATTTCCATTGTGGTTATATGTAGTACTATTGTTTGTGGTTGTATTGTAGGAGAAAGAATCTCTATTCTGGAAATCAATATGTTTATGACTGGTTTTTTTTGCTGAAAGAGAAGCCTCAGCGCGGTTTAAGTGATCTTTAAAAACAACATCTTTTGCTTTATAGCCGGGAGTATCTACGTTGGATATATTGTTGGCTATGGCACGGTTTTTTTCTGAAGCATAGTTTAAAGATTTTTCTAATGTATTAAAGGTATCGTTAAATAATTTCAGCATAATCACCTCAATTCGACATGTTTCTAGGTTCACAAACCTAATTGTAAAAAAGTTTGTATACCTCTGTCTATGTAGTACAACGGTATTTTTTTACTCAATCTACAAATAGAACTAAATGACCAGGACTTTAAAACTAAAACAATGGTCTTTAATGGATTTTGTCGAAAATACTATTATAATGAACATTATTACACAGTTCGTTCGGTAAATAAATTAGATTTACATAAATTTTATAAAAATATACTTTAGATGGTTATATAACCTTGTTTTTCCAATTTTGAATATAAAAAAACTGCTGCTTTTAAAAAAGCAGCAGTTTTTCTGTATTTAACTTGTGCGAAGTTTTTGAAGCTCCACCAGGAAATTATTGTTCAAGACTTTAATGTACGTTCCTTTCATACCTAAAGAACGAGACTCAATAACTCCAGCACTCTCTAACTTACGTAAAGCATTAACAATTACCGAACGGGTAATTCCTACGCGATCCGCGATTTTGCTGGCAACCAGCAGACCTTCGTTTCCTTCCAGTTCTTCGAAAATGTGCTCAATAGCTTCTAATTCACTATAGGATAAAGAACTAATAGCCATTTGAACAACGGCTTTACTGCGAGCTTCCTGTTCAATCTCCTCAGTTTTCTCATGAAGGATTTCCATACCAACGACTGTTGCGCCATATTCAGCAAGCAGAAGATCGTCGTCGTTAAAGCTTCTATTAATTCGACTTAGAATTAAAGTACCTAATCGCTGTCCTCCCCCGATGATCGGAACAATAGTAGTCAAGCCCTGCTCAAACAATTCTCGATTTTCAACAGGGAAAGCCGTATATTCACTATCGATATCAATATCAGGAGTTGTTTCCTGGATATTAAATAAGTTCTGAGTATACTCTTGCGGAAATTGGCGTTCAGTCAGCATCGTCTTCATTCGCTCATTTTCAATTTCCTGATTAATAGCAAATCCAAGAAGTTTACCTCGGCGGCTCAATACAAATGTATTTGCTTCGATTACATCTCTCATTGTTGCGGACATATCATTAAAATCCACCGATTTCCCTGTAGTTTTCTGCAGCATAGCATTGATTCTTCTGGCACGATCTAATAATTTCATCTGTTATTCCTCCTTATGATATGTCTATAAAATAAAACGACTAAGATCTTTATTTTTTACAATAGAGGACAGTTTGCTGTCAACATATTGTGGCGTAATTTCAATGGTTTCCATCGTTACATCTGGTGCTTCAAATGACAAGTCCTCTAATAACTTTTCCAAAATGGTATGAAGTCGTCTCGCACCGATATTATCCGTCTCCTGATTCACTTCATGAGCAATCTCTGCGAGTCTAGTAATAGCATCGTCAGAAAATTCAACCTTTATACCTTCAATTTCCAATAATGCCTTATATTGTTTTAACAAAGCATTGGAAGGTTCCACTAAGATGTTTCGGAAGTCCTCTACGTTAAGCTTGTTAAGTTCAACACGAATCGGGAATCTGCCCTGCAACTCAGGAATTAGATCGGAAGGTTTGGCCATATGAAAGGCACCAGCGGCAATAAATAAAATGTGATCCGTTGAAACGGCACCGTATTTAGTTACAATTGTCGAGCCTTCTACAATGGGAAGAATATCACGCTGAACACCTTCTCGGGAAACGTTAGCTTGATTGTCCCCTTTTGCAGCTACCTTATCGATTTCATCAATAAAAATCATACCTGACTGTTCAACTTTGTTTACGGCTTCCTGTCCTACTTCATCCATATCTACTAATTTACTCGCTTCTTCCTGAGTAAGGACTTTACGCGCTTCAGAAACGGGCAGCTTTCTTTTTTTGGTTTTTTTAGGCATGAACTGGCTAAATGCATCCTGCATGTTCATCCCCATTTGTTCCATTCCTGATCCTTGCATCATGTCAAACATAGAGGATTGCGATTCTTCCACTTCAATCGTAACCATATGGTCTTCAAGCTCACCCATATCCAACTGCTGACGAATACGGCTTCGCTTAGTTTCGATTTCTTTTTCTTCCTGATCCGGCTTTGGTTCGCTTTCCTGCTGGTCTCCCTGATTAAAGAACATTTCCAGTGGGTTTTTAAAATTATTCTGCTGCTTCTTCTTGGAAGGAACAAGGAGTTTTACAAGCCGCTTATTGGCCTGTTCTTCTGCTCTTTCCTTGACTTCTTCCATTTTTTCTTCTTTCACCATTCGTACAGCCATTTCCACGAGATCTCGAACCATAGATTCGACATCACGGCCCACATAGCCAACTTCAGTAAACTTCGTGGCTTCTACCTTAACAAATGGTGCTCCTACCAATTTGGCAAGTCTGCGGGCAATTTCTGTTTTTCCTACACCTGTCGGACCCATCATTAGAATATTTTTAGGTACAATTTCGTCACGGATATCACCGGTTAGCTGCATACGGCGATATCGATTTCTAAGAGCTATAGCAACCGATTTCTTTGCGCTATTTTGCCCTATAATATATTGATCGAGTTTTTCTACTATTTGTTTAGGTGTTAAATTCAACGACATTGCAAAGGTCCCCCTTATTTGAGAACTTCCAGGATAATTTGATCATTTGTAAACACACAGATTTCTCCTGCTATTTCTAGAGCAGCTTGAGCGATTTGTTCAGCTGACTGATCAGGTGAATAACGTTTAAGGGCACGACCTGCACTTAAAGCAAAATTACCACCTGAGCCTATAGCCAGAATTCCATCATCCGGTTCTATAACTTCCCCAGTACCGGATACCAGAAACATGTGATTACGATCCATCACAATAAGCATGGCTTCAAGCTTTCTTAATACACGATCACTGCGCCACTCCTTAGCTAACTCCACGGAAGCTCTTGCTAAATTGCCATCAAAACTTTCGAGCTTTCCTTCAAATTTTTCAAATAAAGTAAAGGCATCTGCTACAGATCCTGCAAAGCCTGCTAAAACTTGATCATTGTAGAGCCGGCGTACTTTTCGTGCTTTATGCTTCATAACCACCTGGTTCCCAAGCGTTACCTGCCCATCACCACTCATCGCACACTGACCATTGTGCTGGACAGCAAATATCGTTGTTGCGTGGAATTGTTGTTCCATATTCTCACCTCATTTATTTGCTCTTGGATGGCTGTTCATATAAACATGCCGTAGTCGATCTTTAGTTACATGGGTATAAATCTGGGTTGAAGATAAATGCTCATGGCCTAGTAATTCCTGCACAGAACGGAGATCTGCTCCTTCATTAAGCATATGAGTAGCAAATGAATGTCTCAGTTTATGGGGGTGGATATCCACGGTTAACGCAGCATCCTCTACCATTTTATTGAGAATCATCCGAATACCACGGGCTGTTAAAGGTGCTCCTTTGGAATTTAAAAATAGTACAGGGGTTGTATTGGAATTCTTTTGCTGAAGTACTCTTCTTCCATCTTCTATATAGGATTGCATGGCCTGACTGGCAAATTGTCCAAAAGGCACATACCTTTCTTTTCTTCCTTTTCCGTGCACAAGTAAAGTAGAAAGAGAAAAATCAATATCGTGCAGTTCGATCCGGGTCGCTTCGCTTACCCGAATACCAGTACCATATAATAATTCAATCAATGCTTGATTTCGCTGTCCCAGTGGATTTTTTTTATCGCTGACCGTAAACAAATGCTTCAATTCCTCCTGATAGAAAAAATCAGGGATAGGATTGGCTTCCTTAGGGAGTGAAACATTTAGAAAAGGGTTTTTTGTGACAATCTGTTCCCGCTCAAGAAACCGAAAAAAACTTCTCAAGCTGGATATCTTTCTGGATACCGTTCTTCTGGAAAGAAGATTCGCATGTAGTTGTGATAAATAAATACGTATGGATGAATAGTCACAATTCACAAGTTTTAGTTGTTCCGCTTGTAAAAACTTTGCAAATTCATCCATATCAATAGAATAATTCTCCACTGTCAGTGGCGATGCATTTTTTTCTATCTGTAAGTATTCAAGATACATCTGCTTATAAGTTTGAAACTCTCCCATAGTTCACCTCACAAAGGCGTTTAAATTTTATCACACTTGTAATCGTAATCACAATGATATTAATGAAAATGTAACAAAATTCTGAATTGTTTCCAAATGAATTGAAGAAATTAACTCATTATGGAAATAAACAGGGATGAAGTGGAATCATTTACCTGTCAAGCATTTATCCTTACCAAACCGTAATTATAGCTTTCCATAAGTAGTGTGTCAATTCAAGACTGAATAAACTTAGTAATGCCGCATCGTTTTCTAAGCATCATAACTTCTTAACAGTATCTCGAAACCGGTGTTACATAACCGAGAGCTTATTTTTAGATTTGACTCTGTTAAACTTCCGTGTTGATTTTAAGGTAAAGCTCCCAAGACTGGAAGACTCAGCTGAGAGATAATTAGGGCATTACGTTAGATTGAAAAGGGTTTGTGGGGAAATAACTCGCTTTCCTGTGGCCCTACATGACGTAGAGCCGGAAAGCAAATCATCCCCCGCAGGACACATTATCTCGAAACTATTTCTTACAGTATCCGGCCACATTGCGCAATAAGCCTCTTTTGAAAAATCAACAATAAATTTTAACAGAGCTTTAGATTTTAACATTAAAGGTTAATTGAGCGAAAAAATGAAAAGAGCCTATAACTATTATAATAGTCATAGACTCTCCCTTTTATAACCACAGGCTATGATTGTGGTTCTTCTTTATAGTCACAATTGGTACATGTAATTTGAGTACCTTTTTT
>NZ_JBAPTY010000409.1:0-1755 GCF_049282395.1 Halobacillus sp.
TTACTGCCAAAAAAAGCTCCCCATGAAGAGGAGCTTTTAGCAATTTTGCGGTCTGGACGAGACTCGAACTCGCGACCCCCTGCGTGACAGGCAGGTATTCTAACCAACTGAACTACCAGACCGTTGCTTTATTGCGAGTGCAAATATACAGCAGAATTTCACTTTGCCAAATGTTTTTTTGAAATAATTTACATGTTTTTTTCGCCCCTCACACAAACTTTTGACGTTCAACTAAATATGTAGAAAGAATTTTTTCAAAATTATCCTTCACATCGGCCAGCACATACTTGATCCCGTATTGACCGCACTTTAATTTAAGGTCTGCGAAGTATTTTTCCATGATCCTTGCGTAATCATCTTTGATATTGTCTGCATACAGATCTAACTTTTCTCCCGATTCAACATCTGTGAATCGCATAGGCCGGTCGCCAAATTTAAAATCGAATTCTTTTTCCTTGTCAATTACATGAAACAGAACCAATTCATGCTTATTATAAGTAAGGTGTCTCAGGGCCTCAAATAATTTTTCCTCCTCTACATCTGTCTGAAACATATCGGTAAAAAGAAAAATGAGCGAACGCCTTCGTAATTTTTCAGCTATTTGATGCAAATAAGTATATGTTTTGGTGCTAGTAGAACTCTTATACCCTTGCACCACCTCATCCAATTTATGAAGTAGCATCCTGCGATGACGCTCACTTCCTTTTTCGGGAGCATAATAATCATACTCATCACTGTAAATACTTAAGCCAACAGCATCACGTTGCTTTTTCAATAGTTGCATTATACAGGCCGAGGCCAGGGCAGAAAATCCAATCTTATTCAAAGAAGAAAGAGATTGCTGTTTTAAGAAGGGATAGTGCATCGAAGAGGAGTTGTCTATAATAAGGTGGCACCGCAGATTCGTTTCCTCCTCATAGCGACGTGTAAACAACTTATCTGTTTTAGCAAATAGCTTCCAATCTATATGCCGGGTACTTTCACCATTATTATAAACCTTGTGTTCTGCAAATTCTGCCGAGAAGCCGTGGAAAGGACTTTTATGAAGTCCGGAAATAAATCCTTCTACTACCTGCTTCGCCAGTAGATCCAAATTCATGAAACCTCCTGCCTTATGTACCTCCTTCTCCAGATCCATCTTTAAAAGATATTTATCTTAACAAGTTACAGAAATTCCGGCATAAAAAAAGTCCGGCGTTTAGCCGGACTTTAATACCATACTATATATGTTATTACAATAGTTGATCTAAAGCTTCAGCATATGTAGTTTTAGGAGCAACTCCAACTTGTCTACCAACAACTTCTCCATTTTGGAAAATAAGAACCGTAGGAATGTTACGTACTCCGTATTTTGCAGCAAACTCCTGGTTTGCGTCAACATCCAATTTTCCTACAACTGCTTTTCCCTCATACTCCTTACTAATATCATCAATGATAGGACCTACCATTCTACAAGGGCCACACCATGCTGCCCAAAAATCAACCATTACAGGTTTATCACTTTTCAACACTGTTTCTTCAAACGTAGCGTCAGTTATTTCTAATGCCATAATTATTTCTATTTAATTCTTACTCTGATTTAACTTACGTAAAAATAGTCAAATATTTTACCAAACCATATAAAGCCAATATCATATTTAACTATTTACATATTAAGGAGATTTATTTTAAAAGTCTTCTATAATTTTCAAAGATTCGACCACATTATAATCTCATGAGAAATAGGATTTTGGTGTAAGAATGCAATTACATATG
>NZ_JBAPTY010000410.1:0-1929 GCF_049282395.1 Halobacillus sp.
TAAACGGTTAAAGCCCGGTAATAAATATCTTCCGCTTTGGATATTCCTATGCTGTTAATCGTATAATAAGCTGCTTTATTTGGGATACCACTATTAATATGAACTCCGCCCCAGTCTCCAGATTCTGTATTAGGAAGGTTACGGTATTCATCCATATGGTCCGGCTGATTGTACGCATTTGGATTCGAAAGAGAACGCAGGGCATCCCCTGAGGTTCCTGGAGTGTACACATCCTCTCCCATTAACCAATCTTCTGAATCCACAAAGAAACCGAACACATCGGAGAATGATTCATTTAGTGCACCGGACTGATTTTCATATACCAGTTCAGCTGTTGTATCGGTTACAGCATGAGTTAATTCGTGAGCTACAATATCATCAGCGCCAGACAAATAGGTAAACGTCGAACCATCACCATCGCCGTAAATCATTTGATTTCCAGTCCAAGCCGCATTATTGTAATTTGATCCATAATGAACGGTGGAACGAATATCAGCTCCTTGATTGTCGTAGCTGACCCTTCCAAATGTATCATAGTAGTAATCAAAAACTTCTCCTGCATAATAATGAGCATCCACCGCTGCTTTTTGCCTTTCACTGTAGAATGTATTACCAGAATCCGTAACATAATAACCAGGCAGGCTGCTATATTGCCCTCCATAATTATCGAACGTTTCAATAACCCCATTCATAGGTTTTGTGGTATCAAATAAGTAGTAAGTGTTATTATAAGCATACGTGTTCAGCGTTTTAGAATCACCTAGCACTCCCGTACCTGTACCAGAAGCTTCATGAACAACGTTCGCCGCTTTTAACACTTCTCCATTTTCTGCATTAATATAAATCTGCCAATTCGCAGGATATGGCTGAGAAAATTGGAGCTCCACATGATATGCTAACGTGTATTCCCCATCTTGGTGGTGCACGACAAGATTAGAGTTTTCCGTTAGTGTTTCAAAATCCTTACCAAGTTTGCTTTTTTGAACTTTATCAGCTTCTTCCCTGGTAACATCAATATGGTTCCATGCTAGATTAATAGATTCTTTATGATTCAACTCCTTCAACTGCTTCACTTTTTCTGGAGCATCCTCATGAAATTCGCCATTGACTGCAGTAACCGCTCCGTTCGAATTTGTATGTACCATAACCTTTGCATTAGCTATCGGGACATTTCCAACGGTTCTCTGATAAGTATAGTGAGTCATTCCGACCTCATCTTTTTCCTTTTTAACTAAATTTAAATCTTTATTTGGGTTAAAATTAAACTCCTGACGCTTCTGTTTAAAAAATTCTTTTACGGCTTTATCGCTCTTAATCTTAGATCCTTTCAGGTTCTCTGTTATAAATTCCGAAGAAGCCCCTTTGTTTTTAATACCTGAACTATCCTCGGCATTAGCTAATGTCCCGCCAGACACTAAGCTAGTTCCTAGTACAAATGCAGCTGTTACTGATTTCCAGTTCATCGAATCCCTCCTATATTTGTAATACACTTCCAATGTATCACAATATTCAGACGAATATCCTGTGAAAGTCAGGGGTCAAAATCCCCCTTAAAGCCTCATTTTTTTCACGACTTGGGAAACACGTGATTATTGTTGAAAATTCCTAATCGAACATGTATTCTAAATATAGATTTGAAAGAGGCACACTCTTCCAAATCAACAGTTGATCAACTAGGTGTGTGGCCAATGGAATATGGTAAAGTACTTCGATTTCATCGAGTCAAGCAGGGGTTAACTCAAAACCAGCTGGCAGATGGAATTATCTCACCGGCGTATCTTTCCAAAATTGAGAATGATCAAACCGTTCCCGCGTTTGAAGTATTAGAATTACTTTACGAGCGGCTCGGTCTTGATTTCCTTGAGACTTCATACAACCATCCATCAAAGGAAAAATTGAAGGAATGGTATGAAGCCATCATCACTGGAA
>NZ_JBAPTY010000411.1:0-4389 GCF_049282395.1 Halobacillus sp.
TGACTCTGAATAGCTTCATAAACAGCCTGCGGATTCTGCTCGCCTACTAAGCGGCAGCTGATTTTGGCACTGGCCTGATTGGGCACAATGGTTTTTAACCCTTCCCCCTGAAAACCGCCTGTAATCCCATTGATCTCAAGCGTCGGACGTATTCCTACACGCTCCTGGAAGGTAAACCCTTCTTCACCAAAAAAGGCTTCCAGTCCAAGTTCTCTTTTTGTTTTTTCACTATTAAATGGAACTTGCGCCACTTCTTCTCTTAAATCCTCCGTAGCTTCAGGAACACCCTCATAAAAACCTTCTACAGCGATTTTTCCTGTGTCATCATGAAGGCTGTCCATTAGAGAAACAAGTGCGTGAATCGAGTTGGGTACAGCTCCCCCGTAGGAGCCGGAATGTAAGTCAGTATTTGCTGTGCTTACTTTTACCTCCATAGCAAGGGCTCCGCGAAGCGAAGTGCAGATGGCCGGTTGTCCTTTTTCAATAAAAGTTGTATCGCTGATGACGACAGCATCAGCAGCAAGCTTCTCTTCTTGACTCCTAATAAAAGGAGACAAGTTCGGGCTTGCAACCTCTTCTTCTCCTTCGATACAAAATTTCACATTTACCGGCAGCGTGCCGTTTTCTTTCATGAGAAGCTCCATCGCTTTAATATGAAGGAACAATTGCCCCTTGTCATCCGTTGCTCCGCGGGCATAAATTTTCCCATCACGGACAACTGGTTCAAACGGAGGAGTTTCCCACAGCTCAAGAGGGTCTTCAGGCTGAACATCGTAATGACCGTAAATAAGGACCGTAGGCTTGTTCTCCGCATGGAGCCAGTCCCCATATACAATAGGATGACCTTTCGTCTGAATGACCTCTACATTTTCCAAGCCGGCCTTCCCTAAAGCTTCAGCTACCCAATCGGCTCCCTTATTTACATCTTCTTTACGGTCAGGTAAGGAAGATATGCTCGGGATCTTTAAGAAATCTTTCAGTTCTTCTATAAACGAATCCTTATGTAATTCCACCTGTTCTTTCACGATAGAAACCCTCCTTAAGATTATACGTATTAGTATAACGAAAAACTCACCTTAAGAAAGGTGAGTTTGATGAATAAATAATTAAATTATAGCAATGAAATGATAAAACCAATAACCACAATCAGACCAATAATCATTAGAATCGTACGTAACATAGAAACACCTCTTCACTTTAGGATTATGTATATGACTATTCCTTATTTTGGACAAGTTGAAACAATCCATTCTGCTTATTTTTATTATAGTAAAAAAAGACTGACCCAGCGGGGTCAGTCTTTCACATCTCCTTCTTATATCACCTGGCGGTCCCAATGACGGTGGGCCGCTACTGCTTCGGTAAATTTACTTACAAATTCAACACCATTTTCTTCTGCCACAACACCTGGTTCCTCCAACAATTCATTATCTTTCAATAGCTGGATTCCTTCATGCGTTGCACCAAGCGGCTTGAAGTGCGTGAAGGCTTCGTTTAGATAATAAGATACTTTCTTCCTGAATGCCTTACTCGGCTCGCCGCCTCCTGCAACGTAAACAGCATCCAACAGTACAGGATCAACCGTTGTAAACGTATGATCAACGGTAAGTTCCGTACCATCTGCGCCCTTCAGAGTGCCCTGACGGGTGCTGATCACTACAGGAGACATTCCTTTATCGGCCAAGCCTTCCAGTACATTCGTCACCTCACTGCCAGCAAAATTGTCAGCCACAATGACGCCAACTACTCGAGTATCCGGTTTGAATACTGTATTTTGCTGACTTAGCGCTGGAGAAGATTTAGTTACATCGGATCCGCCATGTTCTGGTGGGGTAATTCCGATATTTTTGGCAACTCCTTGAACCAGATCAAGACTGACGTTTGAGAACATTTCAATCACTTGCTTTCTAACGGAGTCACTTTCTAGTTTACCCAGTTCGAAACTGAAGGCTTGAATCAAGTGATCTTTCTCCGGTTCGCTCATACTGTTCCAGAAAAGAGTTGCTTGAGAAAAGTGATCTTTAAAGCTGACACTTCTTGCGCGAATTTTGCGCCCTTCTACCTTCTCGTGATAATGCTCATAGCCGCCTTCTTCTGGAGCTGCAGGCTCTGGCGTATTCTGAGCCAGAGAGTTCTTGTGATAGCTGACCTGTCCTGTATTAATCGTCTGGCGGCCATATCCATCTCTCTGATTGTTAAAGAATGGGCAGACTGGACGGTTAATTGGAAGCTCGTGGAAGTTTGGTCCTCCGAGTCGAATTAACTGAGTATCCGTATAGGAGAATAAACGACCTTGCAGCAGTGGATCATTCGTGAAGTCAATGCCCGGTACAACATGACCCGGATGGAATGCTACTTGCTCCGTCTCAGCAAAAACATTATCCACATTACGGTTTAATGTTAATTTACCGACGATTTCCACCGGTACATCTTCTTCCGGCCAAAGCTTCGTCGGATCCAGAACATCAAATTCAAATTTTTCCTCGTCTTCTTCTGGAATAACCTGTATTCCTAGTTCATATTCCGGGTAATCTCCATTTTCGATGGAGCTGTAGAGGTCACCACGGTGGAAGTCTGCGTCCTTACCGGAAATCTTTTGGGCTTCGTCCCATACTAAGGAATGAGTACCCAGCACCGGTTTCCAGTGGAATTTAACGAAATGAGATTTACCTTCCGCGTTAACCAAACGGAACGTATGTACTCCGAATCCTTCCATCATACGGAAGCTTCTAGGAATGGCACGATCAGACATGGCCCACATTACCATATGAGCGGATTCCTGATTGTTCGCTATGAAATCCCAGAATGTGTCATGAGCCGATGCTGCCTGAGGCATTTCATTATGAGGCTCAGGTTTTAATGCGTGAACTAGATCAGGGAATTTAATGGCGTCCTGAATGAAAAATACAGGTATATTGTTACCTACTAGATCGTAGTTTCCTTCTTCGGTATAGAATTTAGTAGCGAAACCGCGAGCGTCGCGTACCGTTTCAGAAGAACCGCGATTACCAGCTACTGTAGAAAATCTGGTGAATACAGGGGTTTTCTTAGATGTATCCGTTAGGAAATCTGCTTTTGTATATTTTTCAAGAGATTTATAGAGTTCAAATTCGCCATGGGCTGCATATCCTCTTGCGTGTACCACACGCTCTGGAATACGTTCATGGTCAAAATGGGTCATTTTTTCACGGAAGTGGAAATCTTCCATTAATGTCGGACCGCGTTCTCCAGCTTTCAGGGAAAACTCGTCCTCTGACATTTTCAGTCCTTGATTGGTTGTAAGATTCTTTCCTGAATCGTCTCTGCGATAGTGCTCCAACTGCTCGTCTTTACTATGCTTATCTACTTTTTTCTTATCACTCATTAAGGTTCCTCCTTAAAATGATTATAAAAAAACATTTCTTATAAACTCCACATAACTAGTACCCCCTCATTCGTCTGTTAAAACTTTCAAACTGAGATATTTTCTTCAAGAGTATTCAATACACACAATAGTAGCGTTGTTATAAAAGGGTTATACCAGTATAGGGCCGAAGTGTGGAAGACTAGCCTATGCTATCAACGCTAAGTACCGAGTCTCTTCAGGGTATAAACGCCGCTATAGAAGCATTTAACCCTATTTAAGGTTCCCATTGTTTTCTACTGGCAGGTTCCGTTCGCAAAATTATAGTTGGGGTGGCGGAGGAAACGACGAGACTCCCCGATTGAAAGCGGAAGCACCTTGGTCAGCGGCGTATGGACTGGACTGAGCTGGCGGAGATAAAGAAAACACGAAGAGCGGAGCGATTCGATGTTGCCTTATCGTACAGAAGTGAGGGAAGTCTCATTAGCCGCTAGGTGCTGGAGCTGGATAGCACTCCACGCCGTTTAGGCATTGGTTTTTGACTAAACCTATCCTGAGTGTAAGAACGGGAGAAGGAGCTAGGAAAGACCCCACAAGGAGTGTTAACGACTGAGGAAGCTTGCCAGTTCCCCCCGCAGGAAAGCGAGTTGTTTCCGTAGCCGCCCGCCCTCATCTATTGTTTGCAACGGACCTCAACTATCTCGAAACTGAGTCTTAAACAAACGGGAGCTTATCTGTAAAAGACATGATTTGATTTATTAAACCTTCACACAAAAAAAGAGATGCCTCTATGTTATAGAGACATCTATGATAATTTTATAGTTATGGCAGTTGAGTGGAACCCATCATAAATCGATCGCACTCACGCGCAACCTCGCGTCCTTCGTTAATGGCCCAAACGATCAGACTCTGTCCGCGGCGCATATCACCGGCGGCAAATACACCTTCCACGTTGGTCGTGTACTTACCATACTGGGCAGCTACGTTCGTTCTAACCGTAGTTTCAATTCCAAGCTTCTCAATTAAGTCCTGTTCTGGACCACTGA
>NZ_JBAPTY010000412.1:0-5085 GCF_049282395.1 Halobacillus sp.
TCCATAATCTGGATGACCTGAGGTGGGATTTTTTAGGGGTTACTTCAGTTCAATAGGGAGGCGGCATAATTGGTGGTTTGTGGACATAGGTAAACAGTAGAGTACTGCTTGTCTCTTCCCGGGAGGAGTGCGTTTATGATTATTATTGCGATTACTACAATAAGCCTGATTTTGATTGCTGGCAGTCTGCGTCAAATATTCGCTTCCCTTGAATTCGAACATAAGATTTTTTCTTTTCAACTGTTTGTCTCCATACTGCTTCTTTATACCATCGTTATGATTGGGTTTGCTATTATTTATGTTTCTCTTATTGAACATGGGGTAATGGTGTACCAGGAGGCTGGTCAGTCTGAACCCTTGCATTGGAAGGAAGAGATAGCAAGAAGTATGTACTTCAGTGGAGCCACCTTATTCACAGTAGGGTACGGAGAAATGGTACCGGTCGATGTCGGACGCTGGATTGCTATTTTTGAAGCCATGATTGGTTATTCACTGCCAGCTGCTCTGGTTGCCAAGGTATGGCAGCATTATAAGATTGAACATTGAATTGGAAGTTTACATTCGTATAAGGTAGGCTAGATATATAATTATTTTTTAGGAGGGTTACGTATGACAATTGAAAAAGGAAAACAAGCACCTGATTTTACACTACCTGCAAACAATGGAGAAAACGTATCATTATCTGACTATAAAGGAAAGAATGTCGTACTATACTTTTATCCGAAAGATATGACCCCAGGCTGCACCAACGAAGCCTGTGATTTCCGTGATCACCACGAAAGCTTCGCGGATCTGGATGCTGTTATTCTAGGAGTCAGCCCGGACCCGGTAGAATCTCACAAGAAATTTATTGATAAGCATGATCTCCCATTCCTACTACTTGCGGATGAGGATCATCAAGTAGCGGAAGATTACGGCGCATGGGTTCTTAAGAAAAAATCAGGCGAAGAATATTACGGCATTGAGCGCTCTACATTTATTATCGATAAAGAAGGTAATCTTGCCGAAGATTACCGCAAAGTTAAAGTAGAAGGACACGTAGAATCCGCGCTAAGTTACATTCGCGAGAATCTTCAATAAAGAGCAGGAAAGCCATAGCCGGAAAACCGGTTATGGCTTTTTCTTAAGAAGCTTTAATTTTGAGTTGGTCTGGAAAAACAATTACTATAGAAGAAAGAGAGGAAAGGAAGTGAGAGGATGAAGGTTGTTTCAGCGATTAAAAGGGTCCCGGAAGATATCCAGAACAGACTGAAAGAGAACTTTAAAGAAGTGGAATTTCTTTTCTGTCACGGAATCGAAGAAGCAGAACATTATTTAAAGGAAGCTGATGTATTTATTACATACGGGGAAGATTTGAATCCGGAACGCATTAAGCAGGCCCGCCAGTTAAAGTGGATTATGGTTTTATCTGCCGGTCTTGATAAAATGCCGTTCCAGGAGATTCAGCAAAGAGGGATTCTAGTAACCAACGTGAGGGGCATCCACTCCGAACCGATGGCTGAATATGCGATCTCTATGCTTCTTCAGGTCTCAAGAAATGCGAAGGCCTACGCGGAATTAGAAAAAAATCACGAATGGAATCGACGAATGGTCAATCAGGAAATCAGCGGCCGGACCATGGTTGTCCTGGGAACAGGAGCTATCGCCCAGGGAGTGGCGAGGCTCGCTCAGGCTTTCCGCATGAAAACCATTGGGGTGTCGAAATCTGGAAATCCTAAGCCTCACTTCGATGAAACCTATAAAGTGGAAGAGCTTCATCAGGTACTTGATCAGGGAGAATTCGTGGTGGCTGTGCTGCCAAGTACGAAGGAGACGCAGTACTTATTAGATTTGGATCACTTTAAAGCCATGCCTGACCACTCCATCTTCCTGAACATGGGGAGAGGCGACCTGGTTCAATCGGACGTCATTCTACAGGCTGTTCAGAATTCTTATATTGCACATGCTGTACTCGACGTGTTTGAAGAGGAGCCGCTGCCAGAGGATCATCCATTCTGGGAAGAAGAAAGCGTGACGATTACTCCTCATACATCGGGTCAGTCTCCGGGGTATGTTCCGCGTGGTTTTGATATATTTGAAGAGAATTTGCATACGTTCTTAAATGATGAGGGCGAAATGAAAAACAAAATTGATCCTAAACGGGGGTATTAAATCATGCGTATTTATACAAGATCAGGGGATAAAGGACAGACATCTTTAATTTACGGCAATCGAGTAGCTAAGAATGATATACGAGTCGAGGCCTATGGGACGTGTGACGAAGCTAATTCAACGATCGGTCTTGCGCTTAGCCACCTGACGAAAGAAGACTGGGCAGATAAAGATTCGTTCCTTGAGGCGATGCAGCGTATCCAAACCATCCTGTTTCACGTAGGAGCTGAGCTTGCAACCCCGAAAGGAAAAGAAGTGAAATGGCAGGTAAAGAAAGAGCATATAGAAGAATTAGAACAGCAGATTGATAAGTGGGACGAGGACTTGACTCCATTGAAGAATTTTATTCTCCCATCTGGTCATTCAGCTTCAGCTGGATTGCACTTAGCACGCACAGTTGTGAGAAGAGCAGAACGTTCTGCGGTCGCATTAGAAGATGAATTGGTCAATCCGCTGGTCGTTTCGTATTTGAATCGTCTGTCCGATCTTCTTTTCGTAGCGGCAAGGTACGTTAATCAGCAGCTGGGCGGTAAAGAAACTCCGCTTGATCCAGACGTGTAATTTAATTTGCCGGGGAAGACGGCTTTTTATTGACATTAGATTTACAGACAGGTTACACTAATTATAAGGATTCTAATTTAATAATATTATAAATCTAGAATCAGTTTATGAAAGCGAGGTGCATGGCTGTGTCTGATCATCGATTGCAAGAAGCGGTGGATACACTAAAAGGTTCAGGTGTGCGAATCACTCCACAGCGTCATGCGGTGCTTGAATACCTGCTGAATTCTATGACTCACCCAACAGCTGATGAAATTTATAAAGCGTTAGAAAGTAAATTTCCGAATATGAGTGTAGCGACGGTTTACAATAACCTCCGCGTATTTAAGGAAATCGGGCTTGTACGTGAACTTACGTACGGAGATTCATCAAGCCGTTTTGACTGTAATACTTCGGATCACTATCATGCGATCTGTGATTCATGCGGCAAAATTGTTGACTTCCACTACCCAAGTCTCAATGAAGTTGAATCATTAGCTGAACAGGTGACGGGATTTGATGTAAGTCATCATCGCATGGAAGTGTATGGAACGTGCTCTGAATGTAAAACTAATAATACCCACTAAAACCGGTAGCCCTGAGCTTCCGGTTTTTTTGTGTAAAAAAAAGAACCCGCTGCTTAGAGCGGATTCTTTCATTAGGTTTGCTGCTGAGTCTTATTCTTTTTATATCGTTTAGAATTATATTTCTCATCAAACTCTTCGCCCTCTAACGTTTTATCCATGGTCAGCGGCTGGTTGCAGTGCATGCAGGCATCTACTCGTCCAAGCATTTTGGTAGGCTTCTCACAGGACGGACATATAATCTGGATGGTTCTGGTGGAAAGCATACCGATCCAGAAATAGACGAGCGTACTAAGACCAACAAAGCCCATACCCAGAATCATAAAAAGAGCCATCAGCCAAGTGGTTTCTTTAAAGATCAATCCTATATACATGACGCCAATTCCGCCGAAAATTAACCAAAAAGCAAAGGAACGAATCTTATTAATTTTACTGCTGTATCTTAAAGCCACGCAAGTTCCCTCCTTACTATCTACAAGGTAGTATAGCACATTTCCTTCATTGATTATATTTAGAAAAAAGGAATTCTAAAAAAAGTATCGAATAAACAAAACAAGCTGATATAGAATGTGGGGGACCAGAATGAAAGACGTATTACGTCCGATTTATCAAGAAAGAGCAAGCCAGAGCAATACATTAGGGATCTTAATTTTAGAGAAGATGAAACCGATCAGTCCAGTGACGGACAACTTTGATGTCATCTTATTCATTATTGTAAAGGACGCAAAAGAGCTGTGGTATGTAAAGCATTACGAATTTGAAAATAAATCAGCAGCTATGCACACAGTAGATGAAAAACTTTTGCATCACTGGATTGATACAAGCTCCTATCGCCGTGCCGTGGAATGGGTAATTAACGGCACTGTTATTTTTGAAAGGAATGAATATGTAACCGAGTTAAAAGAACAGCTCCGGACATTCCCGCAGGAGAAGAGAGATCTGAAAAAGGTTATCGAGTTTGCTAAATTAATTCGCAGCTATAGCGAGGCCAAAGATCTTTACGAATCCGAGCACTATCTGGATTCCTTCAGCCGGATGGTTCATTCGCTCCATTATTTAGCGCGCCTTTCCATTATAGAAAAAGGATTTCACCCTGAAGTAACAGTGTGGAATCAAGTGAAGAGGATCGAACCTGAAATCTACAAGCTGTATCAAGAGTTAATTGAAAGTGGCGAACCAACTGATAAAAGAATCCATCTTATGATTATTGCAGTGGAACATTCCATTAGTAAGCGAGCCGAGTCCAGTACTCAACACTTATTAAGTCTTATGAAAGAACAAGAAGAACCATGGTCATTTGGAGAGTTAAAAGTCCATCCAGAGATACAGGAATATATATTGGATTTATCTTCAATGATCGAATACTTAGTGGAGAAGAATATTATTGAAGTCGTTTTACAAGAAACAAAAGGAGAACATATCTTTCACCGAACCTATAAACCCTCATAAATGGCTGCGATCTGTACGTATCATCCCTTTCTTTGCTGGTTTTAATAAAGAAAGGGAATTTTTTTGCTCAAAGTTGTTGACGGTTAATGACGTACCATGCTATATTATTACTTGTCGCATTAAGACAGGGCGGCAAGCCGGCAACGGCAAACAAAAATCATTTTAAAAAAAGTTGTTGACTTAAACGAGTCACAATGATATGATTATTAAGTCGCTGTTTTGAAGCGGCAAACAAAAACTTTTGATCTTTGAAAACTGAACGAACCAACCAGTACGTCAAGATATTCTTTCATTATAGAAGGAATTCAAACAAGCACATTCGGTGTGCAAAGAGCTAATCAATCTCAACTTTTATGGAGAG
>NZ_JBAPTY010000413.1:0-10065 GCF_049282395.1 Halobacillus sp.
ACTCACACCGGTGGTGGGCGTATCATTTCCCAAGTATGGAGTTACAACAGAAAAAGCGACTTCAGGATCATCGTGCGGAGCATAGCCGATCAACGTTTTATTCAACAAGTTATCTTCCAGGCGATAGGATTCTCCTCCATTTACAGGTATCGATTTAGATGCTTCTGCTGTTCCTGTTTTTCCCGCCATATTGTATTTAGCATAAGTGGAATTGGAAAACACGCTGCTTGCCGTTCCTTCACTCGTTTGGAATACCTGCCTGAATCCTTCTTGCACACGTTCAATATAGGCAGAATCCATTTCGAGCTGGTTAATGATTTCGGGTGAATACTCTTTATAGATTGGTCCTAATCCGTCAGAAGAAGTCGAAGGATCGTGAATTTCCTTTACCAGCTTCATTTTAAGCCTGCTTCCACCATTAGCTATGGTAGAAACATACTGATTTAATTGCATAGCCGTGTAAGTGCTGTACTGACCAATAGCAAAGTCTAAAATATTTCCATCGGCCGGATTTTTCCCTTCAAAGCCGGTTTCTTCATACGGGAAATCAAGACCTGTTTCCACCCCTAAACCAAATTGATTAAAGTTATACAAAAAGGTTTGAAACGTACCATTTTTTAAACTAATGGGCCGTCCATATTGATAATCAAATTCTTTGCCTAGATACATGGCAAGAAAATACATATAAACGTTGGATGACTGTTGAATCGCCGCTATATCATCCACAACTCCTATATTTGAAGTATAGGATGACTTCTCCCGGTCCGAAGAGATTTTTATGGCACGGTCATTTACCGTCTGTCCAGGATCAATAGCTCCCTCGTGTAAACCAGTTAAAATCGTTGCTCCTTTGACTGTAGAACCAGACATATACGCGTTATATACAGCCTGATGAGATGTGTCCGAAAAGCGCTCTTCTCCTTCTTCCAAGTTTCGATTATACTTTTGGCCAGAAATGGCTAAAATCTCACCTGTTTTGGGATTAGACACAACGGCTACTGAATTTTCAAGATGCTTATTCTCAGTAGGGGCTTGCTGAATAGCACTCTCTAGTTCTTCACGTAATATTTGGTCTACTTTTTCTTGAAGTTCTACGTCGAGGGTGAGAACTAAATCTTTTCCCCTCTCCCCTTCACGTATCACATTTGAATTAACTACATCGTTATTTTTATCAATCTCATATTGAACTTTTTCTTTAGTTCCCTTTAACACTTGTTCATACTGCTGTTCCAGACCGCTCGTTCCTACCCGGTCGTTTCTACTGTAGTCCAATGACATAAAGTAATCCAAATTATCACGCGGAATCCCTTGTTCTCTTGAAGTTATGTTCCCTACATAATTCCTGAACGTATTACCATAAGGATATTCTCTTTCCCAATCAGACGTAACGTTTATTCCTGGCAGACTCCCCAAGTGCTCCGCCACGGAAGAATATTCTTCATAGGAAATGTTTGAATTCTTTATGATGTGAGGGGAAAGTGCATATGCTTTGTCCAACTCTTTTTTAATGGCGATAACTTCCTTAGTCGGATTGTCATAAGAAGTCACTTCAGTTTCCTTAATGCTGTCGAGTTGAAGCTGGTAAACCTCGCCATTATCCATCTCCTTTGTATCTTTATCTTTTATACGCTCAACCACTTCTTCTCTATTCTCTAAGAAGAAGTATTCTTTTAAGTCACGGGTACTAAGCTTGTCTTCAAACTCCATATTGATATACTGCGCCAACTTTTCTGCCAGCTCTAAACGATCTTGTTGTTTTACTCCCTTAGGAGGAGTATAAGTTATCGAATAAAGAGGCTCATTGTTTACGACTACCCTTCCGTAGCGATCGTACATTTCTCCTCTGGGCACGGGTATATTTGTAGTTGTGTTTTCTGTTCGATCAATTTCATCCTGGGCTTCTTCTCCATTAAGAATTTGAACTACCCCAAGCTGAAGGATGATTGCTCCAAATAATAGAAATACAATAAAAAAAACCATATTTAAACGAAAAGGAAGATGGGTTTTTTTCTTTCCTCTTTTCATATCGCCGGCCATCTATGTTCTCCCCCAATTTCCACAAAATTCTTCCTATATTATAGCATCATTTTACTGCTACATAATAGCCATTCGATGTGGGAAGATAGTTTCAATTGTGAGAAGACGGAACTACATTTGTGTCTATATCTTTAATAAAGAAATAAATTAAAAAGTGGCCTCCACCTACCAGCAGTAATATATAGGGAATTCCCGTTTCAGGAGTAATGAATACAATGGCGAGCAGGAATACAATTATGGAGAGAACTCGTCCTAAGTTTAAAAATAGCTCCCTGACTACAATGTATTCGATTCTCATCTCTCCGGCGTTCCATGACTTGCCGATGACATCATAAGTTAAAGATATATAGGGCACGTACAATAATGGAAAGAAGATGCCTGCAATGGCCCCGTAGAGTAATAACAAAGCCATGCTTTTACTTACCAGCAAAATTAAAACGCTAAGGTAAAGGGAAAGACCTGCTATAAAAATAGCCTTTTTTCTCCGTCTGGGTTTCACAAGACGGGTAACTAGAAAATAAAACAGGAAGGAGAATCCAGAATAAACAAGATTAAAAAAACCTAAGGACAATTCATTACGTGTCATTAAGAAGATCCATATGGACACCGCAAATAAAAAAGTCCCTTCTCGAAATCCTTGGGATACATGTGCGTTTAATATACGTTTCCAATTGAGATTATTTTTCCTTTCGCTAATGATTCTCCGAAAAGAGAAATTCCCTTTTGCTTTTCTTCTAGACAATCCAAAGCTGACGAGAACGGCCACTATAAAAAGGCCAAACGACACAGCAAAAATAACCGTGTATCCTGTGAAGTTGTTTAAACGAGAAATAATAAAACCTGCAAGCAGCGGGCCTGTCATTCCGCCTAAAGATTGCAGAACCCCTAAAAACCCATTAAAAAAGTCTCGTGTGTCAGGTTCAGTTATCTCAAAAGTTAATACATTGTAGGCCAGCCAGTAAAAACCATATCCCACTCCAAGTAATGCACCGAGCATGATATTAAACTTGGCCGCGTTCTCACCTACGATAAGTACGGTTAAGAAAAATAATGAAAGAACGATTACCCCTGTACGAAGAACGATCACTCTGTCGATATGTTTCGCACACTTACCAGCAAATATAAAGGTTAAGGGCTGTAATACATAAATACTTAAATTATATAGAGCTATGTCCGTATAACTATTTGATTGTTTCCACAAATAAATATTCACAAATGTACTGGATAAAAAAATCCCGAGGGAGTATAAACCTCCAATTAAAAGCAACAATAGTAAATCTTTCGAAACGTTCTCGTGGCTCAACCACGCTCGCAGCCTGCTCACCATATCCATGTCTCCTTTGTGTTCTCCATTAGTGTTGGCAGAACAAAAAGAGATATGCAAAAAGAAGAGACCTGGATAGAAATCCAGGTCTCTTCTTGGAATTTTTTATTTAGCCGCTTCGTAGCGTTTTGCCACTTCATCCCAATTTACTACATTCCAGAATGCTGCAGCGTAGTCTGGGCGACGATTTTGGTAATTCAAATAGTAAGCATGTTCCCAAACGTCAAGTCCAAGGATCGGAGTCTTACCTTCCATAATCGGTGAATCCTGATTTAACGTATCGATTACTTCAAGGCTGCCGTTGTTTACGACTAACCAGGCCCAGCCTGAACCGAAACGACCCTTAGCCGTTGTTTCGAATTTTTCTTTAAATTGATCTAAGCTTCCAAAGGTATCATTGATCGCAGTTGCTAAATCACCTGTTGGTTCGCCACCGCCATTAGGAGACATGATCGTCCAGAATAGACTGTGGTTTGCATGTCCGCCTCCATTACGGCGTACAGGCGTACGAATATCCTCTGGTACAGCTGCAAGATTGTTGGCTAACAATTCTTCCAATGATTTGTCCTGAAGATCTGCATGACCTTCCAATGCATTGTTGAGCTTAGTCACGTAAGTGTTATGGTGCTTCGTATGGTGGATGTTCATCGTTTCCTTATCGATGGTAGGTTCTAGTGCATCGTAAGCATAAGGTAGTTCTGGTAGTTCAAATTTAGCCATAGTATAACTCCTCCTTTAATTAATATGTAAAACCAAAAGTATGCTCATTGCATAACTTCTTAATTTTACATTATCAAACCGGAAATGTACTTGCAAATAATATGCAGCTTTCCGTTTAGAATACTTTTGACTTCCGCTATTAAGGTTTCCCGTATTGAATAAATTAAAACATAAAAAAACCAAGCCGATGGATGGGCTTGGTTTTTCACTACTGCTAAAAGTGGCTCGGGACGGAATCGAACCGCCGACACACGGATTTTCAGTCCGTTGCTCTACCGACTGAGCTACCGAGCCATGCTAAGCTATAAGCTAAATCATTCGCTGGTGGGTTCAATGAATAAGTTATAATGAACCTTTTACATTATATGTATCATGGCGGAGGAGGAGGGATTCGAACCCCCGCGGGCCGTAAAGCCCCTGGCGGTTTTCAAGACCGCTCCCTTCAGCCAAACTTGGGTACTCCTCCGTATGAAGATAATGGTGGACCCTGCAGGACTCGAACCTGCGACCGATCGGTTATGAGCCGATAGCTCTAACCAGCTGAGCTAAGGGTCCACTTGGGGCGGCTGATGGGAATCGAACCCACGAATGCCGGAACCACAATCCGGTGCGTTAACCACTTCGCCACAACCGCCGTAATGAAAGTTTAAAATATGTAATAAAATGGTGGCGGTGGAGGGAATCGAACCCACGACCTCACGGGTATGAACCGTACGCTCTAGCCAGCTGAGCTACACCGCCATGAAAGTAATAATAGGTAATTCTTGTTTGAAGCGACATTTATTAATTTATCATCTATTTAATAATTTGTCAACAACTTTTTTCGTTCTTAAATTAGCGACAGGAATAATATAGCACGGTCTCTTTAAGCTTTCAAGACTTTTTTATAAAAGGCAGCTGAAACCTGCGCTCAGCTGCCTTAAAAAACTTATAAACTTTCTTTTTCTCCAAGGACTTCTTCTGCGATGTTAACAGCATGGTCACCAATACGTTCTAAATTGCTGACCATATCGACGAATACGATACCAGCTTGGCCCGTACAGACACCTTCATTTAAACGAATGATGTGCTTTTTACGGTAACTGCGTTCCATTCGATCAAGTTCATTTTCCTTTTGAACTACAGCTAAAGCTTCTTCTCTATTCATGGTTTCAAGTGCTCTTGTCGCTTGTTTTACAGTCATTAGAGTAAGATCAAACATTGTATTCAAGTCATCTATAGCTTGAGGGGTCAAGTAAACTTTATTAGAGTTTTTATAATCGATAAGTTCAATAATGTTTTCAAAGTGATCGCCAATTCGTTCAAGGTCCCTAACCGAATCCATCAAAGCTGAATGCTTGAGACTTTCTTCATCTGTTAAGGAAGCTTGAGATAAGTCAATTAGATAATCCGTTATCTTACGATCCAGATTATTTAGGGCGTCCTCAATCTGCATCGCAATTTCCGAATGCTTTTGTTGTTTATTATTTAAATATAGACTTGTCTCTTCAAGTCCTTTATATGCATACTGCCCCATTCGAACTACCTCTTCTTTTGCCTGGTCAAGAGCAAGTGAAGGAGATTGTTCAATAAAAATCGGGTCTAGATGCTGCGGTTTAAATTCAATTAGGGAATCCTCACCAGGCACTAATTTTACAACTATCCAGGCTAGTACTGCTACGAAAGGAAACTGTACTACTGTATTCGCAATGTTAAAAGACCCATGTGCAAAGGCAAGGGTCATTTCTGGCCCTAAGTTTAAATATCCTTGCAGCCAGACTACATAGGCTGTAAATGGTTTGAGCAGCAGGAGAAATACAGTGGCACCTAACACGTTAAAGATAACGTGAACGAATGCGGCTCTTTTGGCACCGACACTAGCGCCGATAGCAGCGATTACAGCCGTAATGGTTGTACCAATATTATCTCCAAATAAGACGGGGAGCGCTGCTTGAATATCCACTAGCCCTTCCCCAAACAGTCCTTGAAGAATTCCGATAGTAGCACTTGAACTTTGAACAATAACAGTGAATAACGTTCCAATTACTACTCCTAATACAGGGTTGTCACTCATACTTAAAGTGAGCTCTTTAAAAGCTTCTAATGATCGAAGCGGTTCCATACCGCCACTCATTGTTTCAAGCCCAAAAAATAAAGCTCCCAATCCAAAGACTGTTTGTCCAATGTTCGTCACTTTCTTATTTTTAAAGAAGAAAATTAATAAAGACCCAACGGCCAAGATTGGAAGACCATATTCTTTAACGTCTATTCCAATAATAAATGCAGTCATGGTTGTTCCAATATTGGCCCCCATGATTACGCCAATAGCCTGCCTAAAGGTCATAAAACCTGCGTTAACCAATCCTACCGTCAGAACTGTGGTTGTTGAACTACTTTGTACAAGCATAGTTACTACAGCCCCAGCAATAACACCCATTAGCGGATTACTGGTAAAGCGATCCAGCATTTCACGTAATCGATCGCCGGCTACTTTCTGCAGTCCGTCCCCCATGTACTTTATACCAAACAGGAAGATACCAAGACCGCCAATAAATTCAAAAATCATCTTTTGAACGTCTATCTCCATTAGTCCCCACCCTTTCTTCATCCAAGTTTCTACATTTTATCTCTTTTAAAAACACCTTTCTCATTATTAACGAAAGATATTTTATTTGTAAAGGATATCCGAGAATCTTAACATTAAATTTACATTAGGTTTAAAGAGGTGTAATAATCATTTGTTAGAAGGAACTATAACTAAGTTCATGCAGAAAAAACTCCCTGCTGTAGAATGTTTTATTCAAAACCCTCTATATTGATGTCTTCCTTCCAAAATTCTATTTTCGTGAGACTCGTTAATTGGGACTGATTCGTTTTTCAAATAAAACACTCTCTATCCCCTTTGATTAGTATTACCCAATCAAAGGGGATAGAGAGTGTTAACGAACACTTATTTTGGTTTATTTTCATCTATTCATATCTTTTTCACTAATATTCTAGTTCCATCTACGGAAACCACTTTGATTTCATCATCTTTTGAAATCCACTGTCCATTTGAAACAGCACTGTAGTCTTCTTCCTCGATTTTTATTGTCCCTACCGGCCTCATGTCAGTCAAAGCCTTGCCTTTTTTATTCACAAGAAATTGATAACTTTCTTTCATGGAATTGTATCCCATTTCCGATGATAATTGGTCCCTGAGCGTAATTTTTGTCCACATCTTCCTATGTTTAAATACTTTCAGGAATAACAGGGAAGCGGCACCGCCAAGAATGACTCCAATAACACTGTACAAGCCAGCTACCCAATTGGGGGCACTAAATCCTACGGCTATAACCATAATAGCCGCTCCGATCGTAGCAAGTGTGCCATCATTTATGAGCTTACCATCAACAACCATTAGAATGATACCGAGAAAGTAGACAAGCATCATAACGATAAACATATCTGTTGCTAAGTAACTTGAAAAATAAACAGTAATAAACCCAAAACCAACAATCGCAAAGATTCCTTTCATGTTAACCAGTAGTTCACCGATTAAAAACATGGTGCCTAAAAATGTAATAAACAAAGCAATCCAATCAAATGCAAGCACGATGAACACATCCTCCCGTATATCTTCTGAATACTATATGTACGATTAAGGCTCTACTTTCGTTTCATTAAATATTACTTGAGTTTACTATTTGCTTCCTCCATAATATAATTTGTTAAACTTGGATATGTAAAATAGAAGCATTTACAATAGTTTTACATGTGGAGTGGCTGTATTTAAGTGACTTGACTTCTCATTTAAGTTAAAAGCCCTTATAATAAAGGTTGGAACGTTAAGAAGCACACCTTTTTTGTAAGTATATAAAGGAGCGATTTGAAAATGGCAATTACCCACAGAAAAGATACACGCCCTGTAAAAGTAGGTGACGTGACCATCGGCGGAGCTGATGAAGTCGTTATTCAATCGATGACTACAACCAAAACGCACGATGTTGAAGCTACAGTAGCCGAAATTAAACGTTTAGAAGAAGCGGGCTGCCAAGTCGTCCGTGTTGCATGTCCTGATGACCGTGCAGCAGACGCTATCCCTGAAATTAAAAAGCGTATTAACATACCGCTGGTTGTCGATATTCACTTTGATTATAGAAAAGCCCTGAAAGCAATTGAGGGCGGTGCAGATAAAATCCGTATCAACCCTGGAAACATTGGGAAACGAGAAAAAGTTGAAGCGGTGGTAAACGCGGCTAAAGAGAAAGGGATCCCTATTCGCATAGGAGTTAATGCTGGTTCTTTAGAAAGACACATCCTTGAAAAGTATGGATACCCAACAGCAGACGGTATGGTTGAAAGTGCCCTCCATCACATCAAAATTCTGGAGGATCTAGATTTTCATGACATCGTCGTTTCATTGAAAGCTTCAGATGTACACTTAGCTATTGAAGCTTATGAAAAAGCTGCGCAAGCATTTTCGTACCCGATTCACTTGGGGATTACTGAATCAGGCACTCTATACGCAGGCACAATAAAAAGTGCAGCAGGTCTAGGTGCTATTTTGAGCAAAGGAATTGGAAACACGCTACGCATCAGCCTTAGTGCTGACCCGGTCGAAGAGGTAAAAGCTGCTAAAGAGCTGCTTAAGTCATTCGGGCTTGCTGCGAATGCGGCTACCTTAATTTCCTGTCCAACTTGCGGACGTATCGAAATCGATTTAATCTCTATTGCAAACGAAGTTGAAGAATATATTCAAACTATCCAAGCCCCTATTAAAGTTGCTGTATTAGGCTGTGCTGTGAATGGCCCTGGTGAAGCAAGAGAAGCAGATATAGGGATCGCAGGTGCTCGTGGAGAAGGTCTTCTGTTCCGCCATGGAGAGATTATCAGGAAGGTTCCTGAAGATATTATGGTGGAAGAACTCAAAAAAGAAGTCGATAAACTCGCCGAAGAGCATTATGAGAAACAGCGTATCGAAAAAGAAAAATTAGAGCAAAAAGCATAAAAAAAGGTGGACCATAGCGGTCCACCTTTTTTTATCTGAAATTAGATCAGATTATAGATCGGAGCAAAGAATATAGAAAACGCAATGGATACAATACTGATAATAATCGCCATGTTCCCTAGCGTATCAGCTCCACGCCGTTTTCCGATAATCCCTAATACGATGCCAGCGGCACCTAATATGAGGGGAGCAAAGAAAAAAGAAAGAATGGCTGCACTCAGTCCCAGCCAACCCATACCTACTTTTACATCACTTTCCATGGTTGTCTCTTTTTCTTCAGTTTGAAAAGGTTCATCTATAGGCGCTACTGCCGTTTCCTGGGCGTATTCTTCTTCATAACTTTCCCCATATACTGGCTGATAAGGACCGCGTCCATGATCATTAACTGGTTGCTGGTCATCCTCATGCACTTGCTCCAATTCATCACCATGCTCTGGAGCTTTCTCTGTTTCCTGATTCTCAACAGGATTTTTCGGATCATACATACGGATACCCTCACTTTCTGTTTGGAGAATCACGTTTAGTATGTTCCATAATCACTTTTGTTAACGAGGGATTTTCTGACATATCCATTATTTTTACTTAACACGTTCTCCCCTTTTAATTCATATGGTGTATTAAATCATTGGTGCGAAAGGGAGTATCAATAATGAAACAAGTAGCTCAACAATTTGTTATGCAAAAATTAAAACAGCTGACGGTTTATGATTTAATGGGTTACAGTAAGCAATACAATATCCCTATCTCAAAGTCTGAAGCTGAACTAATCGTTAAAGCTCTTAGAAAAAATAAGGAAAACCCTTTTGATCCAAATGGACGCAAACGAATGTTAACTAAACTTGCTGCCATTACTTCCAAAGACACAGCCCGCTCTGTGAATCGCCTTCTAGTGGAGCTGGCTAAAGAGTACGGTGTGGCTCATTGGTTAAAGTAATGACCAGATAACCTAATCATAGAATTAACTCCTGTGACCCTGATTGCCCACATGATTATTTCTTTGTTCAAAAGTCGTTAT
>NZ_JBAPTY010000414.1:0-6530 GCF_049282395.1 Halobacillus sp.
ACTGTATATGATGTGGTGGTGAAGGCGAAGAGGTCACACCTGTTCCCATGCCGAACACAGAAGTTAAGCTCTTCAGCGCCGATGGTAGTCGGGTCGATCCCCGTGAGAGTAGGACGCCGCCACGTCAATAGTTAACCTTAGAATAAGTTCTAAGGTTTTTTTGTATCTTTTTTTATGATAGATGTATATAAATGATAGATTCGGAGAAACTAGAAATAGATATAGTACTTGGTTAACAGATTAGAAGGAAGCAGGGAGGAAATTTGAATGAGTCGTAAAGAGTGCTGCAGCATATGTTCGAAAGAAACGGAAGACGGCATATTTTTATTAAGAGTTTATATTTGTGCTTCATGTGAGAAAGAAATGATAGAGACGTCCACCGACAACCCTAAATACCAGTTTTTTGTAAATCAGATGTCTAAAGCTCATCGGTCCATGATCCTGTCTTAAGACAAGTTTAGCAGCTATGAGAGAATCACTTCATTTAGGATGAGGTGATTTTTTTATGGACGAATTGCTCCAGCTCCGGGTTTTCTGTACGATAGGATGAGAGATTAAAAAAGTAGGTGAATACGAGTGCACGATCAAAGTCAAACGCCGCTTTACGATGCGTTAATTCATCATATGAAGCAGGATCCTATTACCTTTCACGTCCCAGGCCATAAGTTTGGAAAGGTATGGCCGGACAAAGGTCAAGAGAGTTTTAATTCAATTTTATCCATAGATGTCACTGAAATTGACGGACTTGATGATTTACACTCTCCTGAAGGAGTAATTGCTGAGGCACAGAATTTAGCCAGCCGTTATTTCGGCAGTGATGAGTCCTTTTTTTTAGTAAATGGAAGTACGACGGGAAACATAGCGATGATTCTTGCTATATGTCAACGTGGAGATACGATTATTGTGCAAAGAAACAGTCATCAATCAGTGTTACATGGAATCGAACTGGCAGGGGCTTCTCCTGTTTTTATTTCTCCTGAATTTGAAGTGGAAACCGGGCGGTATAGTAAGCTTTCGGCAGAATCTGTTCAACATGCCATTACCATGTACCCTGAAGCGAAGGCTGTATTTTTAACGTACCCGGATTATTTTGGGCGTACATATGATTTAAATCGAGTCGTGGAAACCATTCAAGCGCATAACATTCCAGTGCTGGTCGATGAGGCGCACGGAGTCCATTTTCAGTTGGGAGATCCTTTTCCAACTTCCGCTTTACGCTCTGGGGCTGATGCGGTTGTTCAATCTGCCCACAAAATGGCTCCAGCTATGACAATGAGCTCGTTTCTACATTGCCAAAAAGATCGCTTCCCGGTTTTTAAATTAAAGCATTATTTAAAACTTCTGCAATCGAGCAGTCCATCTTATCCGTTGATGGCAAGTCTTGATCTAGCCAGATATTTTTTAGCACAGCGAACGGAAGCCGAATTACGATCCACTCTGACTTTTATTCATGAAGTAAGAGAGATTTTTAAGAAAGCAAGCAGCCGGTGGGAAGTAAAGCCACTTTCTGTCTATGATGATCCTCTTAAGATGACATTAGAAACCAGGGAGCTTACCGGTTTTGATATAGCTCAAGTATTGGAGAGTCTCAAAATTTATCCCGAACTTGCTACTTCCGATCAAGTATTAATAACGTTCGGGTTAAGTCCTTACTTGGATGCGGAACTCTTAAAACAGCGCCTGGATGATGTAGATTCGCAATTAAAAAACAAAGAAAAGCGTGCTACAATAAAAATAGAACAACCATCGTTTCCTAAAATTCAAACCTTAGATATAAGCTACGCTGATTTAGAAGATCGTCTATCAGAATGGGCTGACTGGTCTAAAGCTGTGGGTTACGTATCAGCTGAAGATGTCATTCCATATCCTCCGGGAATCCCTTTACTTATGAAAGGGGAGCGTATATCTAACCATCATAGAAAACAAATCCAGTCGCTTCTGGGGCAAGGAGCCCGTTTTCAAAATGAAAGAATTGGAGAAGGAGTACGAGTGGTTAAAGGAGAATTGTCGTGAAGGGATTATTTGTAACATTTGAAGGCGGAGAAGGAGCAGGAAAGTCTTCCATGCTGCATGCCATTGGAAAAGAATTGAGTGAAGAAGGGTACCAGGTGCTTGAAACAAGGGAGCCGGGCGGAATCGAAATCGCTGAAAAGATCAGGCACGTGATTTTGGATACTTCTCACACAGCCATGGACGCTCGTACAGAGGCGCTTCTATACGCAGCAGCACGAAGACAGCATTTAGTAGAAAAAGTAGTGCCAGCGCTGCAGGAAGGAAAAATTGTGTTATGCGACCGCTTCATTGATTCCAGTTTAGCCTATCAAGGGTATGCGCGAGGGCTAGGCATGGATGAAGTGTACAAAGTAAACGATTTTGCCATTGAAGATTGCATGCCTGAACTTACGCTTCTTTTTGATATAGAACCGAGTGAAGGACTGAGCCGGATTGCAGCCAACAAAGGAAGAGAGCAGAATCGTTTAGACCTCGAGGAAATAGATTTTCACCAAAAGGTTCACGATGCTTACCACCAATTGGCGGGCAAGTATCCAAACCGTATTAAAGTGATTAATGCCGGGCAGCCTTTTGATAAGGTGAAAACAGCAGCTTATCAAGTTCTTCGCACCCGTCTTCCCTCAGCTAAATAACTAATTTTGTTATAATGATATAAAACACCCAACAGGAGGGTTCGATCCAATGAAAATGATCATTGCGGTTGTCCAGGACAAAGATAGTAATCGTTTGACCGATGCTTTAGCAGAGAACGATTTTAAAACCACTAAATTATCCACGACAGGTGGTTTCCTAAGAGAAGGAAATACCACATTTATGATTGGTTGTGAGGACGGAGAAGTGGACGATGCTCTGGACATCATAAGAAATAACTGTAGTCAGCGTGAACAAATGGTAGCGCCTATTTCTCCAATGGGAGGCAATGCCGATTCCTATATACCAAAGCCTGTAAAAGTAGAAGTCGGTGGCGCTACGGTCTTCATTTTACCTATCGATTCTTTTTTCCAGTTTTAACGTAAAGGAGCCGCCTTACATGAAAATCACCCATGATATGCGAACTCAAATGGAGTCTGCCCAAAAGCTAGCGGCCCAACAATCACAAGGCAGACCAAGATTTGATCAACTTGTTCAATCCCAGACCAGGCAGCTTCAAGAAGTTCAGCTAAACCAGCTGATCAAAAGTATAAATGCTCAAGGGGAGCGTGTAGCCCGGTTTCGTTCCTTTCGGGACCTGGCTAAATATAAGAGACTGATCAAGGATTTCGTCAAAGAATCCGTCAATTATGGAATGAACTTAAAACACTCCCACAGCTGGAATCAGTATGGACAAACCAGGAAACTAACTCTCGTAGAGTCAGTAGATGTAAAATTAGCCGAGCTGACGGAAGCTGTGATGGATGAGGAGAAGAAAACAATCGACTTACTGGGGCTTATTGGAGAGATTAAAGGTCTGCTCATTAATTTATATACGTAAGGACGGACGAACACTATGCAGACATGGACAGAAATGAAAGAAATTCAACCTTTAGCTGCTCAGATGCTAATGAACAGCTTTCATAAGGACCGTATTTCGCATGCCTATTTATTTCAAGGAAATCGCGGGACCGGTAAAAGGGAAATGAGTATTCTTTTTGCTAAAAGTATCTTCTGTAAATTTCGTGAAGGGGCTGCTCCCTGTCAGTCATGCCGGGACTGCAAAAGAGTAGATTCAGGAAATCATCCAGATCTTCATTGGATTGAACCGGATGGCCAATCCATTAAAAAAGAGCAAATCCTTCATCTTCAGAAAGAATTCACTTATACCGGGCTGGAATCTAATCGAAAAGTTTATATCATCGTAGATGCCGATCGGATGACTACCAATGCTTCCAACCGTCTATTGAAGTTCCTGGAAGAACCGAGCCAGCAGACAACCGCTATGCTGCTTACCGAAAGCGGCCAGACCATGCTGGACACGATCCGATCACGTTGTCAGCTTCTCGCTTTTCAGCCTCTAAATCCAGAACGAGTGGAGAGTAAACTTATAGAAGAAGGCGTGTCTCAATCAAACGCAAAAATATTAGCTTCTTTAACAAATAATTTAACGGAAGCTATGGAGATTAATGACGATGATTGGTTTGCTAATGTGCGAAAATTAGTGATACAATTAATTGAAGTGCTTCAAAATAAACCAAATGAAGGACTTCTATTTATCAACCATCAGTGGATGCCTCACTTTAAAGAGAGACAACAGCTACAGCGCGGTCTTGATGTCTTAATGCTCTGGTTCCAAGATGTAATTAACTTTTATTTGGACCGGGAAAATTCCATCGTCTTTACAACGGAACAGGAGAAATTAGAGCAGGCGGCCATGAGGTGGTCGAGGCAGTCAGCAGCGCAGTGTTTGTCCTATATCCTTGAGGCGAAACGAAAGATAAATCAAAATGTCCATCCTAATTTAGTGATGGAACAACTTACCCTTCAACTACAGAGGTGATGATCCGGATGATCGAAGTTGTAGGTGTCCGATTTAAACAGGCGGGAAAAATTTATTATTTTGACCCTGGACAGTTAAAAATGACCACAGAGGATTATGTAATTGTCGAAACCGTGCGCGGTATTGAATTCGGAAAAGTTGTCATTGCTAATAAATCCGTAGATGAAGAAGACGTAGTCTTACCACTTAAGAAAGTCATTCGTATTGCGGATGATAAGGATAAGGTGACGGTGGATGAAAACAACGACAACGCTGCAGAGGCTTATCGTGTCTGCGAAGCGAAAATCCGTGAACATAAATTGGACATGAATCTTGTAGACGTAGAATATACGTTTGATCGTAATAAAGTAATTTTTTATTTTACAGCCGACGGCCGAGTTGATTTCCGAACGTTGGTTAAAGACTTAGCTTCCGTGTTTAAAACCCGGATAGAACTGCGCCAGATTGGAGTCCGGGATGAAGCCAAAATGCTTGGTGGTATCGGTCCATGCGGACGCATGCTATGCTGTTCAACATTTCTGGGTGATTTTGAACCTGTATCCATAAAAATGGCGAAAGACCAGAATCTCTCGTTAAATCCGGCGAAAATTTCAGGATTGTGCGGGAGGCTCATGTGCTGCCTTAAGTATGAAAACGACGATTATGAAGCTGCTAAGAAGGAGCTTCCCGATTTAGGCGAGAACATTTCTACTTCCTTTGGGAAAGGGAAAGTCGTCGGTTTAAATATGCTGGAGCGCATGGTCCAGATTGAATTTAGAGAAAAAGAACGTGTTCTTGAGTACTCCTTGCAGGAATTAATTGATGAAGGAGTCGTCCAAACCGAAGCCGCAGAATAAGAGGGTGGAGTCAAGCGTGAATAAAAAAGCTATATTCGAACATGTATCCCATTTAGAATCTCAAATAGGAGAGCTTTATGAACAGCTCGGTGATCTGAAAAAACAGCTCGCTTATCTACTAGAAGAAAATCAACATTTATCGCTTGAAAATCATCACTTGCGGCAGCGTTTAGACAAAGAACATGAAGCAGAAAAGCAAAAAGCCTCTTCAGGCACTAAGCAGGAACGCGGTCCTGCTGTAGGCGAAGGTTACGATAACCTGGCCAGGCTTTATGAAGAGGGGTTTCACATTTGTAATTTACACTTTGGAAGCCCGAGAGATGAAGACTGCTTATTTTGTCTCTCCTTCTTAAATAAGAAAAAATAATCCCAGGTCCAAGCCTTTCCTTGCTCTTCCAAGGAAAGGCTCTCTTTATATTAAGGTCTGTTAAATCTAGTTGTTGATTTCATAAGAGACTTATTAAAGTATAGGGTCGGTTACTGTAAGACTCAGTTTTGAGATATTTTGAGTCCGTTGCCCAAAATAGATAAGGGCGGCTACGGAAACAACTCGCTTTCCTGCGGGGGAACTGGCAAGCCTCCTCGTTCGTTTCACTCCCTGCGGGGGCTCGCCTAGCTCCTTCTCCCGCGGGAGTCTCGTCGCTTCCTTCGCCACCCTATGATTGAAGAGTGGACCGAACCCTTCTATAGGCGCTAGAGGTGTGCTTGCTCCGCCTCAAATGCTTCTATAGCGGGGATTATTTACACGTACACTCTTATTGTTATAAATATCTCCATCATAAACCGGCGAGTTTCGAACAAGATTTCGAGCACAATATAGCAAGGTCCGGAGGGGAACGATGAGACTCCTGTGGGATAAGCATGATCGGTGAGACCCCGGAAAGCTTTAGCTTGAGGAGGCTCAGCACATGCCCACGGAAAGCGAGTCGTTCCCCGCAGGACCTACCCCTCTCACTAGATATCTCGAAACTGAGTCTTCCAGTATCGGGAGCTTTTCTTTAAAAATCAACACGGAGAATTAACTGAGCTTTATATTAAATAAAAAATGTCCATGATAAGCTTATTAGGAAGATCTATGATAATGAAAATCTGATTAACTTCCATACGTTAGAAAGGAAACAAGCATGATGGTACAACTATATGATGACGAACGAATTGACTTTTTATTAGCAAAACAAAATATGAGAATCATTCAAAGTCCGACGGTA
>NZ_JBAPTY010000415.1:0-4525 GCF_049282395.1 Halobacillus sp.
GCTTCATCAACTGTGGTACCAGTAGCAGTTATTTGCTTCACTCACCTGCTCCTCCCGTCGCGTCTTTCATCATTGGCTTACGAATAAAGACCGTCTGAAGAATCATAACAATATTACCTACAATCCAATACAGAGCCAGGGCTGATGGGAAGAAGAAAGCAAATGTACCGATCATAAGCGGCATAATGTAAATCATCATTTGCATCTGCGGGTTTTGAGCTGCGGCTCCGCCGGCCATCATCAGTTTCTGCTGTAAGAAAGTTGTGGCAGCTGTAAGAATCGCAAGGAATGGATCGGATTCTCCAAGTTGAAGCCATAGAAAACTGTGCGTTTGAATTTCAGATGTTCTCATAATAGCATGGTAGAAACCAATTAATATCGGCATTTGCACAATAATAGGCAGACATCCTGCCAATGGATTTACTCCATTTTTCTGGAAAAGCTGCATCGTTTCCTGCTGAAGCTTTTGCTGGGTTTGTGCATCCTTAGAAGAATATTTTTCTCTTAATTCTTTAAGTTGAGGCTGAATTTCCTGCATAGCTTTTGAACTTTTCAATTGTTTAACGTTTAGCGGCAGTAACAATACGCGGATAATAATGGTCACGACAATAATCGCCAGTCCAAAACTTCCACCTGTCAAATCTGCAAAAAACAAGAGCGTCTTAGATAATGGAAAAACAATATATTCATTCCAAAATCCTGTACTATCCTCGGTGATATCCTGATTGACCTGGGTACACCCGGATAAGAACGTAAGCACACCTGCCATGGCAAGCAATGCTATTATTTTGTTACGCAACGTTCCTTCCTCCTTACTGAATCCCTCTGGCTATTCATTTAAAATTATTTTATGTCCATACATCAGTGTAGCATTATTTCATAGAATAATTCTATAAGATGATGGCTTATTTTTTCTTATTTAATAGCTTTGACCTTGATAGAACATGGATCAAGCTTTTTTTCGTTTCATGAAAGTTCATAGAATTAGTCGGTTTTCTAGCAATAATCACAAAGTCATAATGAGGATGAATTTGACCTTCCAGTTCGTGAAAGGCTTGTCTTAAATAACGTTTCACCTGATTGCGGACCACTGCAGGTCCAATCCTCTTACTGACAGAGAGGCCGATCCGAAAATGAGCCTGGTCTTTTTTCTTCCAATAGTAAAGGACGAGTTGCCGGTTCGCGAACGACTGACCGTGCTGAAATACTTTTTGGAATTCTTCATTCTTTTTAATTCGATATTCTTTCTTCATAGAACTCCCTCCAAAAATATAAAGCGCTAAACCCCAGTCAGACCTTCACGCCCTGAACATTAGAAAAGCGCAGTGGATCTCATAATAGAGACCCGACTCCGCAAGACAATCTTAACTAGAAAAAAAGACCACTGAGGTTTTCAGTGGCCTATGCTGATAAAACTTTTCTTCCTTTACGACGACGACGAGCAATTACTTTACGGCCGGTTGGGCTGCTCATGCGCGTACGGAAGCCGTGTACTTTTTTGCGCTTACGATTATTTGGTTGAAATGTGCGTTTCATTATATATACACCTCCTGAGGAATAATTCCATAACTTACTTCTAAAAGGCAGTCCTAATAATTATAAGCAACGAATCTTCATTCTGTCAATGTCCTTTTCACGTTCTTCTCCAGATCCACTTAAACCTACTCCGTTATATAACAGTTTGTGTACTATAACACCTCGTTGATTTTTTTAGAGAAATAAGCGAAAATAAAATACATTCAGCGAACATCCACAGGCTGTGTGTATATTTTTTTCGACTCCAGCTGACTGTCCACACCAAATATCGACAAGCTATTCACAAAATATAGTGTTGTGGATAGCGGCTGTCTACAAGGTGTGGTAATTGTGGATAAGTTCCCCTAAATCATTGCAACTACAGTTTTTATTTGGTATTATATTTGTGTTTAAGCGTGAATGACTTCTGAGTGCTTAAAATCTTTTCCACAGATTGTGGATAACGTGTGGACATTTATTAACACGCCTGTATATGCTTTTATGCACAGGAATGTGGATAGTGAAAATAACTTTCTATAAGTCTTGTATGTCGCGAATCTCACATCCACATTGAAATTAGAAGTTTTCTAACGAAAAAGAGTATACAAAACTTATACAGCAACCTTTCGATCCTTTTGCTACGTTCGAAAAAGAGAACGAAAGGTTTTTTTGTTTTCCATTTATAGAGAAAGGGGTGAAACAATTTGGAGAACATACACGAACTTTGGAATAACACCTTGGAGCATATTAAAGAAAAAATCAGTAAGCCAAGCTTTGAAACATGGCTGAAGGCTACCAAAGCTGATTCTCTTAGCGAAAATACCCTGACCATTGTAGCTCCGAATGAATTTGCCAGAGACTGGCTCGAGAACCAATATGAGGGATTGATTACGGAAACGCTCTATGAAGTGACGGGAGCGGAGTTAGATACAAAATTTATTATTCCGGAAACAAAAGAAGAATCGATGGATGATGTGAAGCTGTCCTCCAAGAAGGTTCCTGATGTGAAAAACAACGGGAATGAAGAGACACCACAAAGTATGCTCAATTCTAAATATACGTTTGATACGTTTGTGATCGGTTCAGGAAACCGCTTCGCCCACGCAGCATCTCTGGCGGTGGCAGAAGCACCGGCAAAAGCTTACAATCCGCTGTTTATCTATGGTGGGGTCGGACTCGGAAAAACACACCTGATGCATGCGATTGGCCATTATGTCCTGGATCATAATCCAAATGCGAAAGTCGTTTATTTATCATCTGAAAAGTTTACCAATGAATTTATTAATTCTATCCGTGACAATAAAGCCGTCAACTTCCGTAATAAATACCGCAGTGTAGATGTGCTTTTAATTGATGACATTCAGTTTCTTGCAGGTAAGGAACAGACCCAGGAAGAGTTCTTCCATACGTTTAATACACTTCATGAAGAAAGCAAACAGATCGTTATCTCCAGTGATCGGCCGCCTAAAGAAATACCGACTCTTGAGGATCGGCTGCGCTCCCGCTTTGAATGGGGATTGATTACGGACATTACGCCGCCGGATTTAGAAACGCGGATTGCCATTCTGCGTAAGAAAGCCAATGCAGAAGGGCTGGATATTCCAAACGAAGTGATGCTTTATATCGCGAATCAAATCGATACAAACATTCGTGAGCTGGAGGGAGCTCTTATTCGAGTGGTAGCTTATTCGTCTTTGATTAATCGTGATATTAATGCTTCTCTGGCAGCTGAAGCGTTAAAAGATATCATTCCAAGCTCTAAGCCTAAAGTAATTACAATTCAAGCCATTCAGGAAATGGTTGGAGAGAAATATAATGTTAGATTAGAAGATTTTCCAGCGAAGAAGCGGACGAAAACCATTGCTTTTCCGCGTCAAATCGCTATGTATCTATCAAGAGAGCTAACCGATTTTTCTTTACCGAAGATTGGGGAAGAATTTGGAGGCCGTGATCATACGACAGTCATTCATGCTCATGAGAAGATTTCTAAAATGGTCGCAGCCGATCAGCAGCTTCAAAAAGAACTGGATGAAATTAAAGAGCAGCTGAAAACCTAAGTGGATAATGTGAATAACTGTACCACGTTCATCAACAACTTATACACATGTGGATAACCTTGATTTGTTTGGTCTAAATCCTGTTATCCACAAATCCACAGCGCATACTATTACTATTACGGTTTATTAATAAAAAATAAATATATAATATAGGTTCACTAGGAGGAAGGTATTCATGAAATTTATAATTCAGCGGGAGCAGTTGATGCAAAGCGTTCAGGATGTCATGAAAGCTATTTCATCAAGAACGACCATTCCTATTTTGACTGGAATGAAATTAGAAGTTAGTGAAGAAGGTGTAAAACTGACCGGAAGTGATTCGGATATTTCGATTGAATCTTTTATTCCACAAGAAGAAGATGGAATCGTTTATGTTGAGAACATTGAACCAGGGAGTCTAGTACTGCAGGCTAAGTATTTCCCTGATATCGTTCGTAAACTTCCACAAAACACTGTTGAAATCGAAAGTGACAATTACAGAAATGTTACCATTCGCTCAGGTAATGCTGAATTCCATTTGAATGGACAGGACCCTGAAGAATATCCGCAGCTTCCTCAGTTACATACCGAGGATAGCTTTGAGTTACCTATTGATCTATTAAAGAATTTAATTCGTCAAACTGTATTTGCGGTTTCCACTTCTGAAACAAGACCTATTTTGACGGGCGTTCATGTGCGTATCGCAAATGGAGAGCTCGAGTTTATTGCAACGGACAGCCATCGTCTGGCATCCAGGAAGATCCCATTGGAGCATCCAGAAGGCAAGAATCTGCCTCCGGTTGTCATTCCAGGTAAAAGCTTAACTGAACTGAATAAAATTCTTGATGATTCAGAAGATACGATTGAAGTAAGTGTCACGGATAATCAGGTATTGTTCCGTACCAAGCACCTTTACTTCTTATCCAGACTTTTGGAAGGGAATTATCCAGAGACCTCACGTTTAATTCCTGAAC
>NZ_JBAPTY010000416.1:0-2366 GCF_049282395.1 Halobacillus sp.
GTACTGTTACCCAGATTTTGGATTACGAAACTAGGAGGATCGTATTTGGCTCAGAATCAGCTTTTCAAGCCATGTCCAGGGCAGCACCCTTTTCAGGATAATATTGAACCTGACACCGGGGCCAATCGGATAACGCAGCCTGGATAAGCTGTCCTTACCCGCTAACTTAGTCATTAAGCTGGACACATCACCAGGGTCACTCCGTTTCCCCTGCTGCATGGCTTTCCAAAGATCTTTCAAGTAATCGGCGTATGGGGAATCAGGATTGTGGGCCTCCTCAGGAAGCTCCATCCCGGAGGACCAGATATTCGTCTGATAGGACCCTGGCTCAATTAGTGCTACATCAATTCCGAATGGTTTCATCTCGAGCCTCAGACTCTCGGAAAATCCTTCAAGTGCATGCTTGGAAGCAACATAGGCTGATAATCCCGGAAAGCCTATTAAACCACTCACACTACTAACATTCATGATCTTTCCGCTTTTCTGCCGTCTCATAATTGGCAGAATGGCTTGGGTTACACGAATGACGCCAAAGAGATTCGTTTCAAATTGACGACTGTACGCTTCAAAAGGAACATGTTCAACAAATCCACCTAGAGCGTATCCGGCATTGTTGACTAATATATCAATTCGTTCCGTTTGCTGCACTCGATTCTCAAATTCAAATAATGAGAAAGAATCGGTCACATCAAGCGGCCAGACTTCAATGCGTCGAGTAATTTCTTCATCTATATCTCCTGAAAAAAATGCCTTAGCTTTATCCATATTTCTCATAGTTGCGATCACGTGAAATCCTCGTTCTGCGCACTTTACGGCTGTTTGAAAACCAAAGCCGCTAGAAGCACCTGTTATTAATACTGTTTTTTTCATCCAATCGCCTCCTAATCAGCGTCTCTTAGAATTTCTATAAAATGATCACGTTCCCCTTCTTTTCATAACCCCGTTAAGTATTTGCTAATTTGATAACTTATTCAGCTAAAGAGCCGGTTACTGTAAGACTCAGTTTCGAGATCTTGGGTGGAGAAGGGACTAGGTGAGATCCCGCAGGGAGTGAAACGAGCGAGGAAGCTCACCGTTCCCCCCATAGGAAAGCGAGTTATTTCCCCACCAGTCCTTCTCCAAATATCGTAACGGGCTCAAATTATCTCGAAACTGAGTCTTCCACAATCCGGCCCTTTAGTGAGAACTTCTTTTATTAGAGCTAAATTAGCTCTTTGACCAGCTATGGTGCAAATATCTTTATGGTAGTGAAAGGAAAATGGTAAGGTTATTACATAAAACTAGCGTAGAAAGGAATTCTGCATGAAACACGTACATAGTGACATTATACAATTTCGGGGAAGTCATTATAATTTTGGTTATTATCAGGGTGAGTTATTGCGAGATTCGTGGTCTGTTAAAAATAGAGAAAAGCAATGGAAAGTGAGAAAACCTCGTTTTACCGTAGAAGAACAAGAGGTGAAAGAAGCTATCACGCGTTTTGCTCCTGGCCTATGGGATGAACTTCTTGGACTTAGAGATGCTCTCGGCTGGCCGATGGAACGTATTATGAAGGAGTTTGGCGGGTATCGAATTGACTACAAACGTTCCGGCTGTTCCATTATGACCGGGGAAGGTTATTTCATTCGGAATTATGACTATATGCCGAAAACCTATGAAGGGCGCTACAGTCTTTTTCAGCCTTCAGATCAAGGTTACGCCATTATCGGACCGACTCAAAGAATTACAGGACGCATGGACGGTATGAATGAAAAAGGGCTTGTACTCGGCTATAATTTCATGCACAGGAAACGTCCGGGGGATGGATTTATATGCTGTGCAATCGGGCGTATGATACTCGAATCCTGCGCCAGTGTTGAAGAAGCGGTGGGTATGCTTAAAGAAATTCCTCACCGCCATTCATTCAGCTATACCGTTTTTGACCGGAGCAACCAAACATTCGTGGTGGAAGCATCACCTAGAGGAGTAGAGGTGAGACAGTCGAATGTTTGTACCAATCACTTTGAAATTTTGACCAAAGAAAATCGGAATCACCTTGTTGATTCTAAGAAGCGGGAAAGTGCGATCAATACAAACCGCAGTTCCTTACAGAATGCGGAAGAAGCGTTTGAATTCATGAATGGAACTACAAGAGGCGTGTTTTCTAAACTATACAGCAGCTGGGCCGGTACCATCCATACGGCGGGGTACCTTCCACAGGAAATGAAAGCCTGGTTTTCCCTTGGAGGAGACCAGCCGCCAGTAGAATTTGATTTTAACCAATGGCTGCGAGGGCAAGACATCCAACTGGAAAAGATAACAGGACTTGTCGATACGGATATTCCGTTCGCCCATATGGAAGACGGGGCTTACTGGACAGGTAAAAA
>NZ_JBAPTY010000417.1:0-5858 GCF_049282395.1 Halobacillus sp.
GAAACGGAGTATCTAGCGTATTTAGGTTTATAAACCCAGCTATATAAACATTTAAGGCTGATTCAGGATGCTTACCTCTCTTATGAAAGGGTCCGTTTTACGTTTCAGGCTGGGTGGCGAAGGAAACGACGAGACTCCCACGGGAGAAGGAGCTAGGCGAGACCCCACAGGGAGTGAAGCGACCGAGGAGGCTCCTAGTAAAAGGAGGATCGACTAAAGTCGCCACGTCCTGTGGCAACGTCGATCGACCCTACATCGTGTAGGGCCGTAGGAAAGCGAGTTGTTTCCGTAGCCCCCTCATCAAACTTTTGGCAAAGGACCCGAGATATCTCGAAACAGAGCCTTACACAATCGGGACCTTTAGCTTACTAAGGCACATTTAGCGATTTAACCTTAATTTTAAGAACCATCTTGATTTTTATTACATTAATGGAAGGAGAATAATGATGAAAATTGATGTAATTGGTGACGTTCATGGCTGTCTTGATGAATTAAAGCAGCTATTCACGGAGCTCGGCTACGAATGGGAAAACGGGCTTCCTTTTCATCCCGACGGGCGCACGCCAGTCTTTGTCGGTGACATTACGGACCGCGGTCCTGCTTCAGTGGAGTGCATCCGTTTTGTCTGCCAATTAGTATTAGAAGAAAAAACAGCACTCTATGTGCCCGGCAACCATTGCAATAAACTGTACCGTTTCTTCCTTGGCAACCCTGTAGAGGAAACCCATGGTTTAGAAACCACAGCAGACGAATACCGGAGCTTATCCACCCGTGAACAAAAAAAAGTGTGCAAACAGTTTATGACGCTGGTAGAAGAATCTCCTCTTTATCACGTTCTGGAAGAAGCGGACGCAGTCATCGCCCATGCTGGTATCCGCAGAGAAGATATCGGAAAAAATAATAAAAAAGTGAAAACCTTCGTATTGTATGGCGACATTACAGGAGAAAAACTCCCTGACGGACGCCCTGTACGAAGAGACTGGGCCCAGCATTATGATGGCGACTTGTGGGTCGTATATGGGCACACCCCTGTGCGCGAACCCCGTTTTGTCCATAAAACCGTGAATATTGACACAGGCTGCGTGTTTGGAGGCGAACTAACGGCGTTCCGCCTGCCAGAAGAAGAACTCGTCAGTATCCCTTCCTCGATGCCGCTCGTAGAAGAGAAATTCAGATATTAAAAAATCAGACTCCAGGCGGGGTCTGATTTTTTAGTGTTTACATGTCATCATATAACGATTCCACTCTTCAGGAATGGCGGATGTAAAAGACATAGGCTCGCCTGTCCAGGGATGATCAAAGGCCAGTTCATGACAATGAAGAGCCTGTCCGCTCCAGGGAAGATCTTCTGTCTCTCCGTATAAAGTATCCCCCACGAGCGGATGACCAATGGATGCCATATGAACACGAATCTGGTGGGTCCGCCCGGTCTCAAGCTTTAGTCTGACGAGCGTATGCTGTTCATGGCTTTCCTGAACCTTGTATAACGTCTTCGATGGTTTTCCATCTGCACAGGTGGTCCGTTCCACAATGGATCCTGGTTTCCGGGAAATCGGCGTTTCAATGACTCCTTCACCCTCGAGCTTTCCTTTTACCAGTGCCGTGTAAAAGCGCTCGACTCTGCTTTTCTCAAGCGTTAGCAGTCGGTGGCTGTAGGCGTGCTTCGCTGCAAGCATAAGCCCTGACGTCTCCCGGTCCAGCCTTGTGACGATATGAACCGTATTGGAAAGACCGTGCTTCTCGTAATGATGAAGCAGCCGGGTTGCGATGGAAGAGCCTTCATGGTGGGAAGATGGAACGACCGGTACTGAGGACGGTTTATCCATCACGATAACATCTTCGTCTTCATAACGGATCGATAGCGGGCCTTCTTCAGGCATCATTCTCTCGCCGCGAACTTCTTCTGGAAAATAAACGGTAACCGCTGCATTCGAATCCACCTTCTGTTTGAGAGAAGACAGCTGGTGATTGATGTAAATCGACCCTGCCGCTTTCACTCGTTTAATCAGCTGGCGGGAGAAACCGGCCCGCTTTTGCAGGAAATCCCTCACTGTCTGGCCTGACGCTTCAGGAGGAACGCGCCAGCTCTTGGTAACCGTACTCACTCTTTAGAATGAGAATACTCATCGGATACGAAGGAATCATGCACACGTCTCCAGAAAGGAAACGGACGGAAGCGGGCAAAACGGACTTTTTCAGTCGCCACGCGGCACTGGATCGATTTCACATCTTTGTAGGTGCGTGTAATATGATCCATCGTAATCAGGAAGCTCCGGTCGTTCAATGGCTTTAATAAACAGGTATGGTGACTCGGTAAAATTAACGGAGAACCGATAGTACGGAACACCCGGTTGTTAATAGAAGCCATCTCCGCGATTTGAATCGCTTCCAGGGAAGGATGGAGAATCGCGCCGCCCAATGCTTTGTTATAAGCGGTACTGCCGGATGGCGTGGAAATGCAAAGTCCATCTCCGCGGAAAGTTTCAAAATGATCGCCTTTAATTTCGATATCAAAAACGACCGAACCTTCTGAAGTCTTAATGGTACATTCATTTAATGCCAGATACCGATCTTCCTCTTCCCCGTCTTTTGGACGGATGGTCACTTCAAGAAGCGGGTATTCAACCACCTGAAAAGGCGTTCGCGCGATTTCAATGATCAGTTTTTCCAGCTCTTCCGGCATCCAGTCCGCATAGAAGCCTAAATGTCCGGTATGAATCCCGATAAACGCCGTTTGATCAAGGCGGTGAACATAGGTGTGAAAAGCTTCCAATAAGGTGCCGTCGCCTCCTACAGAGATAGCAAGATCAGGCTCGTCCTCATTGTATTCCAACTGGAATTCAGTTAAATAATTTTTGATTTTGGATCGTATTTCATTCGATTTCTGGTCGCCTTTGGAAAGGATCGAGAATTTCATCTGCTGCCCACTCCTCTACTTCTTTTTATTATGGTTTTTCTGATCTTCTTTACGCAAAAATACTTTCCGTGCTTCCTGGATTTCACTTTTAATCTTGGACATTTCTTCATCCAGGCGGAAGGCTGCTTCTCCGGCCCGCTTTAACCGGCTTTTAATTTCAGTTGGTATTTTACCAGCATATTTATAATTTAAGGAGTGTTCGTTGGTCGCCCAGAAATTCATTGCCAGTGTACGGATTTGAATTTCTGCTAACACAATCTTTTCTCCATGGATGGTTTCGACTGGATACTCAATGATTACGTGGTAGGACCTGTAACCGCTCTCTTTTTTGCGGGAGATGTAATCCTTCTCTTCTACAATGGTGAAGTCGTGACGGTTTTTCAGCATGTCTACAACAGCATAAATGTCATCTACAAATTGACAGACGACACGCACACCCGCAATATCCTGTAACTCTTTTTCAATGTTTTCAGGATTAATGGCTTTTCTCCTGGCTTTTTCGATAATACTCGACCTTGGTTTTACGCGCCCTGTGACAAATTCAATCGGGGACTGCTCCATTTCATATTCAAACTGCTGCCGCATTCCCTTTAATTTAACTTTTAGTTCGTCAACTACTTGTCCATAAGGTGCTATAAATATATCCCAATTCATCTTGCGCCCACCTTTATGTATCCAATCTGTATAGTAAATATGTGCGTTATCTCTTGCATTCATTGTATCATAAAGTTAAGTCACATCAGAAATGATAAAGGAGGCATTCTAAATTGTCCCAGGAAATCGAAATTGAATATAAGAACCTGCTTACAAAGGATGAGTACGATCGCGTCCACCAAATATACCCATTCGAATCAGTTGAATTCATGGAGCAAACCAATTATTATTTTGAATCAGATGATTTAAAGCTTCGCAGTCTAGGGGCTGCTCTCCGCATCAGGAAAAAAAATGATCAATGGACGCTGACCCTGAAACAGCCTCATCCGGAAGGGCTGCTTGAGACCCATGACTCTTTGTCCGAACACGAGGCAGATTTATGGATTCAAAACCGCATGGTGGAAAAACCGAATGTCGGAAAACAACTGGATGAGCTTAGCGTTTCATTAGAGGATTTGAAATTCCTTGGTTCCCTGACCACAAGAAGAAAAGAAATCGAATACAAGGATACCCTTCTCGTCCTTGATCACAGCCTCTATTATGATCAGGAAGATTTTGAGCTGGAACTCGAAGCTAAATCGAAGGAACAAGGAAAAAACGTTTTTTCCCAAATTTTAAATCAATGCAATATTCCTGAAAGGGAAACAGATAATAAGATCAAACGCTTTTATAAAGCCCGGCAAGAATCAGAATAGTTGCCGTAGCACACGCCCATTGCTAAAATGGATTAACAGACAGGAAGGGATTTTATGGTACAGCGACCTGGAACGATTTATGAGGCGATTGGTGAAGAAAAAATATCAGAGCTTGTCGAATCATTTTACAGCCGAGTAAGCCGTCATCCGGATTTAATTCCGATCTTTCCGGAGGATCTAACTGAAACGGCTCGGAAGCAGAAGCAGTTTTTGACTCAGTTCTTCGGCGGCCCTCCTCTTTACATCGAAGAGCACGGTCACCCGATGCTGAGAGCCAGACATCTGCCTTTTGAAATTACACCAACTCGAAGAGACGCCTGGCTGTCTTGTATGTCAGGTGCTTTAAACGAGGTTTCTATTGAAGAGCCTTACCGGTCCGCTATATTCGAGCGATTAACGATGACGGCGAACCACATGATGAACACACCAGAAGAGCAGAAAGGAGAATCGAAGTGAGTTGGAAAAGCTTGAGCAGCAATAATGACACCCAAGGAACAGCCAGCGGTTTTTTCAATTTATTAAAGCGGCCCATAGAAATCTATGTGTTTATCGATCCGCTCTGTCCTGAATGCTGGTCACTTGAACCATTCTTAAAAAAACTCACTATCGAGTACGGCCGCTTCTTTACCATCCGTCCAATTATAAGCGGGAAGTTGACTTCCTTTCAGCAAAATAAAGTGAAGAAACCTGAAAATCTTAAAAAAGCGTGGGACAGCACCACTTCCCGCACCGGCATGTGCTGTGATGGTGATGTTTGGATTGAGAACCCGGTTTCCTCCCCCTTTGCGGCTTCTCTTGCTGTAAAAGCAGCCGAGCTGCAAGGTAAAAAAGCGGGCATGCGGTTTCTCAGAAAAATTCAGGAGTATGTTTTCCTGGAAAAACAAAATATATCGGATGAAGATGTATTAATCGAATGCGCCAGTAAGAGCCGTCTTGATGTAGAGGAATTCAAGAAGGATCTTCATTCCGATGCCGCCCGCAACGCATTAAACTGCGACTTGAAATTGACACACGAAATGGAAGTAGAATCAACACCTACGATCGTCCTTTTCAATGAGTCAGAAGAAGATGCCGGACTTAAGATAACCGGTATGTATTCCTATGACGTGTATGTAAAAGTACTGAAAGAGATGCTGCAAAAGGATCCAACCCCTGCCATTAAGCCAGCTCTTGAAGACTTTTTGCACTACTACCGATTTGTAGCGAACAAAGAAGTTGCGGTTGTCTATGACTGGACAGAACAGCAGGCTAAAAAAGAAATGAAAAAATTAGTGCTGAAACAGAAAGCGCGTGAAGTACCCGTGAAACACGGTGCCTTCTGGGAATATCTCGGCACATAATAAGCATCTTTGAAACGATACCGAAATGGTTAGATGGCTGTCTAACGATTTCGGTATCGTTTTTTTTATGAATAGACTCTGTCAAAGTTTATTCTTAATTTTTCATAACAGGCTTATTACGTAATAGGGCCGGTTACTGTAAGACTCAGTTTCGAGATATCGGGTTACTGTGAAGGTCCTGCGGGGGATGATTCGCTTTCCGCGGGCATGTGCTGAGCCTCCTCGAGCTAACGCTCTCCGGGGTCTCACCGA
>NZ_JBAPTY010000418.1:0-1660 GCF_049282395.1 Halobacillus sp.
ATGGACTGCTCACCGTAATGACCTCTCCATTCTCACGCAGTTGATTAAGTTGACTATCCACCATGGCAGCCATGGCTTCTTTTTGAGCCAGGGCAGTTTCTTGTTCAGCAATTTTTTCTTTTTTTAGAAACTTTGTTTCTGCATAGGATCCTCTCGTGTCACTATTACTAGTTTCTCCATTGGCGGGATTGTCTGGGCTGAGGTTCCCGAAATTTGAATTATTTTCCGTGTTCGGGTCGTTACGGCCTGGTTCGCTCAACTCATTTTCAGGCTCAGGTACTGTATAGCCCTCGAGTTCTTGTATGTAATTTTCGATAGCCGCTATTTCCTGTTCTAAGCGGGTTTGTTTATTGTCAAGCTGCGTTTCCTTACCGGCATAGTCTTCTACTTCATAAGAATATAGGTCATCGCCTTCCTCAACGGTTTGACCTTCTTTGGCAACGAATTCATGAAAAGCGCCGGAATCCTGGTTGAAGTAAACAGGAGTGGTTTTAGCAGACGCAAAAACTCCTTCAGAAGACAGGGTGTTCTGCAAGTCCGATGTAGTCGACTCAGACCATTCCTTAATATAGGACTTGCGTTCCACATGGCCCTCCTCGTCAAAGTAAATAAGCAGAGCATTGGTTGCAATGAATGCAATTATTAAGAAACCTAGAATTCTTTTACTATATCTTTTATTTTTCATATACGTTCACACCTTCTGCTTTCTTACCTGAGTAAATAGAGTAAAAACAGGTCATAGTTGGATAGAGCTGCTGTTCCGGTCCACAAAAGCAAGTGCCAAAAGACTACACCTGTCCATATCCACCTTCTTCTGGTAGGGGAGATACTCGAGATGCAAGTCACCTGGTACCAAATGATAAACAATTGAAAAATGGATATAGAGCCAAGTAAATAAATAATCCAATTTATATCGGTTATGTAGGAAGTGATAATTCCAAATGAAAAAGGAGAAACATACCAGTCAAGTCCGAAATAAACCATTAGTGGGATCCATAGTACACGCTCAAGAAGCATGACTAAAAGAACATTCATTTGGATAATCAAAAGCTTCTTATAAGAAACATGATTAAACAACCAGAAAAAGAAAGAAGAAATAAATAAGATGAATACATATAACAGAATTCCAAATGCTACACGACCGATTAAGAACCAGGCTTTTCGGAATTCATATTCCACTCTGTTTAAGCTGCTCATCTCATCTGATAGAGGATCGGTCCCAAGACCCATCCAGGATGTCCAAACATAGGTTAAAACGGTTAAACCTAGTAATAAGAATAATAGTTTCCAAACATTTTTAATTCGTTCCGCTTCCCTCAATTTGAATAAATGGTCTTCGCGGCGAATAAACAGTTTCATCAAGTTTACTGAATAAGTCATTCGGTCCATCCTTTATCTATTTTGTCTATTCTGTACTTATTTTAACTGAATTTGTCACACCTTGCTATATGATAATTGGAATCATTGGAAAAAATAACAATTTACTATCTCTCTTAATCTAAAGGAAGGGTGGATGATGATCGTGATTCTAGTAGAAGTTATTGTTTAATTTTTCATAAGCGGACTATTAAATTATCGGAACGTAAGCTGGAAGCATTCATTTTGAAATAGAGATTTACGGTGAAGGTTCTTCGTGGGACGATTCGCTTTAGCCCTGCAG